>NZ_JBJIAB010000024.1:0-89483 GCF_045310795.1 Candidatus Clostridium helianthi | reverse complement strand
AGTTTTGAATTTGTTAAGAACAGCTTAACGAGCCATGCAAAGCATGTTTCATATAATTTTATGAATAATTCAGGTTAAAGAAAAAAATATAAAAAGTTAACAATTTGTAGTGTTTTCAGTGATTTGAACAATTATATATATTGCAAAAATAATTCTTCAGGATAGTTATAAAAATATCTCAAGAATTTTAGCCGTAATTGTGAATTGTGCATTGTGAATTGCAATATAAAAATAATCAGATTATTTTTTAAATTAAATTATAGAGATTGGGGAGACGATTATGAATAAATTATTAGTGGTTATAGATTATCAAAAAGATTTTGTTGATGGAGCTTTAGGATTTAAAAAAGCGGAAACATTAGAACAAGGTATTTATGATAAAGTAAAAAAATATTTAGAAAATGGTCATAAAGTTTTGTTCACTTATGATACTCATTTTGAAAATTATCTAGAAACAAGAGAAGGAAAGAATTTACCTGTACCTCATTGTTATATAAATACTGAAGGTCATGAGCTTTATGGAAAGTTAAAAGAATTTGTGGGCGTAGAGAATACTTTTCACTATAATAAAAACTCTTTTGGAATAGCGCCAGCGGACATGTTAAAGATATCAAAGAATGTTGGTGAGGATATAGATGAAATAGAGTTAGTTGGAGTTGTAACAAACATGTGTGTAATAAGTAATGTAGTTACCTTTCAATCTCAGTATATAAACGCGAACTTAATTGTAGATGGAACTTTATGCGCAAGCTTTGATGATAGACTTCATGACAAAGCATTAGATGTGATTGAAGCACTAAGTGTTAAAGTTAAAAGATAGGAGAGATATAAATGATAGATCCATTATTATTAACTGATTTTTATAAAACAATACATCATATGTGCTATGCACCTGGACTTACAAAGCTTGTAAGTTATTGGACTCCAAGAATGTCTAGAAAAGAAAACATGGATAAAGTAGTTATGTTTGGGCTTCAATCTTTTATAAAAAAATATTTAATAGAATATTTTAATGAAAATTTCTTTGCTATCCCTAAGGATGAAATTATTAATGAATATAAGAGAGTGATATCTAGAACAATGGGAAGCATCGCAGCAGATACAGCTCATATAGAAAAATTGCATGATTTAGGTTATTTGCCTATACAAATAAAAGCAGTCCAAGAAGGAACAAGAGTAAATATAAAAACACCTATGATTGAAATCACTAATACTCACGATGAATTTGCTTGGCTCGTAAATTATTTGGAAACCTTCATGAGTTGTAATATATGGCAGCCTATGACAAGTGCAACAATAGCATATAGATATAGAGAAATTGTTGAAAAGTATTTTGATTTAACTGTTGAAAATGGTGATGTAAAAAAAGCTTGCGGTGATTTTAGCATGAGAGGATTTAGTTCAATTGAAAGTGCACAGGTTAGCAGTGCAGGGCATTTACTTTCATTTGATTTAACCGCAACAATATCATCAATACTTTATCTAGAAAAATATTATAACTGTAACATTGAAAATGAGATAGTTGGACTTGGAACTCCATCAACTGAGCATAGTGTAATGTGCACTTATGGGACTGACGAACTTAGGGCTTACAAGAGATTAATTAATGAAGTGTTTCCACGTGGTGTCATAAGTATAGTTTCAGATACCTACGATTATTGGAACCTTATTACTAATATCCTTCCAATATTAAAGGAGGATATATTAAATAGAGACGGAAAGGTAGTAATAAGAGGAGATAGTGGAGATCCAGTAAAAATAATCTGTGGTGATAGTGAAGTTCCCAATAATAGCCCAGCATATAAAGGGACTGTTGAACTTTTATGGGATATATTTGGTGGAGAAATTAATTCAAAAGGATATAAAGTTTTAGATTCTCATATAGGAACAATATATGGTGATAGTATCACAGTTGAAAGGTGTGAAGAAATCTGTAAGTGCCTTGAGCAAAAAGGATTTGCAGTAAGCAATTGCACATTTGGAATTGGTTCTTACACCTATCAATATAATACTCGTGATACTTTTGGATTTGCTCTGAAAGCAACTCATGCAGTAATAAATGGTGAAGAAAAATTTATATTTAAAGATCCTAAAACTGACACAGGAAACTTTAAAAAATCTCAAAAAGGAATGTGCTATGTATACAGGGATGGAGAGGACATTCTTTATAAGGACGAGCTTACTATTAATGAACAAGAGGAATGTAAGGACAATTTATTAGAAGTAGTTTTTAGAGATGGAAAGCTTATTAAAGATTATTCATTAAAAGAGATTAGAGATAAGTTACATGGAGAGTTTTAAATTTACTGTATTTTTAAGAAGGGAATGAGAATTTTGTACACTATTGAAGAGATTCTTGAAATGAACTACCCATATGAGCTTTTTACAGGTAATAAAGAAACCGCTAAAAAAGAACACATTGATCTTCTTAAAATATTTCATCCAGATTTGCATAGGGATTCAGAGAAATACAAAGAAGTCACAAGTAAAATAAATGAATTATATTCTCAAACTGTTAAATTATTAGAGAATGGAACCTGGATGGAAGAGGGATTAATTAAAATAACAAGTTCTGATGGCGAAAAATATTCAATGAAATATAATGTAGAATATTCATTTGAATTAGGAAAATATTTTATTGGAAATAGATCAATTTTATATTTAATTGATAAAAAGCACGAGGATTTTTTAGAAAATGCATTGGATAGAATCAAGAACTTAAAATACGAGAATAACAAAATGAAATTTGAATTTGAAAAGTATTTTCCGAAAGTGTTAAAGAAATTTGAAACCATAGATAAGAAGATAGGACTGCTTATAGAAAAGCCAGAAGATGCTTATTCTCTTAAAGATATATTAAATTATTATAGCAGCAAAGTTCCATCAAGACATGTAATGTGGATTCTAAGCAGTTTATATAATATAACTTGTTTTCTATATTATAATAATCTATCACACAATGGAATAAATATTGATAATTATTATATTTCACCATCAAATCATAGTGGATTTTTGTTAGGCGGATGGTGGTATACAGTTCCAATTGATGGAAAGATGCTTGGAGTACCTAGCGAAATTTATAGCATCATGTCTCCAGAAATGAAGTCATCTAAAACAGGCACATTTCTATTAGATTTAGAATCCATAAGGCTAATTGGAAGAACGTTGCTTGGAGATAAGAACGGAATAAGTTTTATTGAAGATTCTGATATACCTAAGCCACTTATTGATTGGGTCAGAGGAGTCTCAGTAAACAATCCAATGGAAGAGTATAAGCTTTGGGAAAGTGTTATTAAGCAAAGTTATGGAGAAAGAAAATTCGTAGAAATGGATATTGATATAAATAAATTGTATGCTAGGAAAATTAACAAGTAATATATATGTTACAAAAATAATTCTTCATCATAATTCAAAAAAATATTGCAAGAATTTTAGCTGTAATTAGGAAGTGTAAATGTGAATTATGCATTGTAAATTGTGCATTGTGAATTGTGAACTGCAATATATATGAGTATTTAGGAGGTATTAAAATGGGAACAGGAAGATGGGATTCAAAAGCTTGGGATAGTTATGCAAGTGCAACTATAAAAGGAAAGAAAACAGTAGATGATGTCTTTGCAGCGAGGAAACTTGATCCAAGTTTAAATCCGTATAAAGTAAGTTTTAGGGAAAGTTGTGATAGCAGCGACAATCCAAACTCAACGCCAATTATTATTGGACTTGATGTAACTGGTTCAATGGGTATAATTGCAGATAGCATTGCAAGGGAAGGATTGGAAAAATTAGCTACTGAAATATATAGCAGAAAGCCAGTGTCTGACCCTCATATCATGTTTATGGGAATTGGCGATGTTAAATATGATTCAGCGCCTTTGCAGGTAACTCAATTTGAAGCCGATATAAGGATTGCAAAAGAGTTAACTAAAATTTATGTTGAACATGGAGGGGGAGGAAATAACTCTGAAAGTTACACTTTACCTTGGTGGTTTGCTGGAATGCATACAAAATGTGATAATTTTATAAAAAGAGGAAAAAAGGGATACCTATTTACTATAGGAGATGAGGAGTGCCCTAAGACTGTTCTTAAAAATGAAATTAAAAAAGTCTTTGGAGATACAATACAAACTGATAGCATGTCAGCGCAAGATTTATTAAGGCTTGTATCTAAGCAATATGAAGTATTTCATATTATTATTGAAGAAGGAAGTCATATGCGTTATCAGCCAGATGAAGTAATAAAGTCATGGAATGATATTTTAGGCCAAAGAGTTTTGAGATTGTCAGATTATACAAAATTGCCTGAACTTATAGTATCAACACTACAAGTATTAACTGGAGAAGACAAGGATAATGTTTCTGATAGTTGGGATGGAAGTACAAGCCTAATAATAAGAAATGCTATAAAGGAATTAGTTCCAAATGCAAAAGCTGATGATGGACTTGTAAAGTTTTAATGTTATTGGAGCTTTTCCACAAAGAATAAAAACTACAGTATGTTGTATTAAATTTAAAAATCCTAATACAACATACTGTGGCCAATTTTCTTAATGGAACAGCTCCATTTTTAATATTATGAAAGGAGAGCTTGGCATGAAATCTATAAAAGTGATAATAGGTTCTAATTTTGGTGATGAAGGAAAAGGACTAATGACAGATTACATGTGTTCTATGAATGAAAACACAGTTGTGATTCGATTCAATTCATCTGCTCAAGCAGGTCATACTGTAGTTACACCAGATGGTAAAAGACATGTATTTGGACATTTTGGAGCAGGAAGCTTACAAGGTATTCCAACTTTTTTAAGCAGTTATTTTTCAGTCAATCCTTTGTTATTTCTAAAAGAATATGATGAACTTAATAAAATAGGAATTATTCCATATACAATGATAGATACAAATTGCCCTGTAGTTATACCACAAGACATGTTATTAAATCAGATATTAGAAAGACATAGAGGAAATAATAAACATGGAAGTTGCGGACTAGGGTATAATGAGTCGATTGTAAGAAATAGTATGGATAGATATAAAATAACCTGCGGTGATATTTTTAGCGGAAATTATAAAGATAAGTTGGAGATTATAAAAAAAGAATATATAGATAAGAGGATTGAACAGTTAAACTTAAAGTCTTCCAATGATAATTTAATAAACATACTATTTGATGCAAATATAATAGAACATTTTATTTATGATGTTGATAATAATTTTAAATCAAAGATAGAGCTATCTAATATAGAAAGTATTTTAGAAAATTATCAAACTCCTATATTCGAAGGCGCACAAGGATTAATGCTATCGGAGGACTATAAATATTTTCCTTATGTGACCCATTCTAAAACAGGTGTAAGCAATGTGATAGATTTGTTAGAAGAAGCAAAGCTCAGTGAACTTGACATAGAAGTAATCTATGTAACAAGGAGCTATTTAACAAGACATGGGGCAGGACCATTGCCAAATGAAATGAAAGAGAAACCATACAAAAATATTACAGATTTAACTAACATTCAAAATGAATTTCAAGGTGTTTTGAGATTTGCACCACTAGATATAGATTTATTATCGGAGAATATAGAAAATGATTATAATAAGATTAGCTTCAAGAGCAAGAATAAAAAAATCAATGTAAGTAAATCTATTGCAATAACATGCCTAGATCAGATAGATAATAATAAGGCAGAGTATTGTAAAGATAATAACCTTCTATTAAAGAATACTAATGAGTTTGTAGAGGATATACTTAGCAAGATCAAACCTGATAATTGTTATTTAAGTTATGGAGTATCTAGAGATAATATTGTAAAATATTCGAATAAGGATTGAATATTATAACCAATTTGAATCTCAAATTTGCATAGGATCATTAATTTATTTAAAATAAATAGTATAGTTTTTATAGATAAGCCAATTATAAGTTAGATTTATACTATGAAATATATCCCAACTAGAAACTGGAACAGAAGTATGTTATTCATTTCGGCGAGTTATCTGCATAAGTTTAGGTCTTAGTTGGGTTATCTATATATTATAGGAGTTATATGTTAAATGTTAATTGGAAACCAAATAAAATGTTATCTATTCCATTATATCAGCAAATAGTTAATTATATTAAGACGATGATATCAACAGGGGAATGGGACGTAGGTAGTAAACTGCCAACACAAAGAGAGCTGGCAAAAATATTTGAAGTAAATAGAAGTACTGTTGTAGAGGCTTTAGATGAATTAAAAGCAGAAGGACTAATTGAAGGTAAAAGTGGTATAGGAACTGTCATAGTTAATAATACCTGGTCTCTAATTACATCTATTTCACCATTAAAATGGCAAAATTATATTCAAAGTGGTATACAAAAGCCAAACCTGCCTACAATTCAAAAAATAAATCAATTAGAATTTAAAGATGGAATGATACGGTTAGGAACAGGAGAACTTTCTCGTGATTTATATCCTCATGATATGATGAAAGTTATTTTAAACAAAGTTTCGGAGAATGTAAAAGATTTAGGTTATGAAGAACCAAAAGGATCACTGCATTTAAGAGAAACAATAAGCAAGTACCTGAAAAAGCATAATATAAATGTTTCCCCATCAAAAATATTAATTGTATCCGGATCATTGCAAGCACTGCAGCTAATTTCTATGGGAATTTTAAAGAGTGGATCTACAATACTTGTTGAAAAGCCTTCATATTTGAGTTCGCTTAATTTATTTCAATCATATGGAATGAATTTAAATAGTGTTTCAATGGATAACTTTGGCATCAAGCCAAATGAAATTATAAAAAATAAGAAAAATGATAATTCAACTTTATTATATACTATACCGACTTTCCAAAATCCTACTGGAATTGTAATGACAGAAGAAAGAAGAAATGAAATTTTAGAAATATGTTCAAAAGAAAGAATTCCTATTATTGAAGATGACGCATATAGAGAATTATGGTTAGATAAAGAGCCACCGCTACCGTTAAAATCAAAAGATAAAAATGGAAATGTCATGTATTTAGGCACTGCTTCAAAATCTATAGCAGCAGGTCTTAGAGTTGGTTGGCTAGTTGGACCAGAAAATGTAATTGAACATTTAAGTGATCTTAAGATGCAGATGGATTATGGAACAAGTTCTTTATCTCAGGAAGTCTTAGCTGAATTGATTGATAGTGGCTTATATGATGAATATTTACTACAGCTAAGAAACCAGCTGAAAATTCGAAGAGATGCTACACTAAATATTTTAAAGAGGTATTTTGATGGCATAGCAACATGGAGCAAACCACATGGCGGATTTTATATTTGGTTAAAATTAAAAAAATCATTATCATTAAATAAACTATTTGAATTATCTTATGAAAAAGGAATATTGATTAATCCAGGAAATATTTATGATTTTTCTAATAGTCAAAATTTAAGAATTTCATATTCATATGCATCATTAGAAGAGTTAGAAAAGGGGTTAAGGATATTATCAGAATTAGTAAAAAAGAGCTATTTCAATGATATAAGTAAAAGCAGCTATTGATTTTTTCAATGGCTGCTTTTGGTTGGGTAATAAACTAATATCTTGGTTGGGGACTTTTTATATTTTATTAGTTAAAATAATAAAAGAACTAATAAAGGGGGTGAATTATGATTAAATACTTATTACAAGGACTTCTATTTGGACTTGCTTATGTGGCACCAATAGGAACACAAAACTTATATGTAATAAACACTGCTATGCAAAAAAGTAAGGCTGAAACATATAAAGTTGCACTTATAACTATCTTATTTGATATTTCACTAGCGATTTCATGCTTTTTTGGAATAGGGGTGCTTATTCAAAAATACTATCTATTAAAATTGGCAATACTTCTATTTGGATTTGTTGTTATAATTTACATAGGAACTGGATTAATAAGATCATCTTCACAAATATTAGAAGATAAAAAACTCGGTAATAATTCATTAATTAAAATAACTATTTCTTGCTTTGCCGTTACGTGGCTTAATCCTCAGGCAATAATTGATGGATCCTTATTATTAGGTGGATTCAATGCTTCGCTTCCAGCAGAAATGTCAAAGTACTTTATATTGGGGGTATGCATGGCATCAGCCATATGGTTTAGTGGACTTGCAGGATTCGTAGGGAAGTTTAGCAGTAAATTTAATAAAATAATTAAATGGATCAACATAGTTTGTGGATTAATACTTATATTCTATGGCTTAAAATTAGGATACTCATTTATTGAAGCAATATATTTATAGCTTTTTTGTGGCTATAGATAAACAATATATAACCTAGACTTATGCAATAATCCACCGAAAGTAGAAACATTGTTATTTCACAGGACTATGAAAATTTCGCTGCCTGCTGCATAAAAATGTTTCTACTTTCTAGTATGGTATTTATTGCAAAGTATAAATGAAATTCTTAAGTTGTTTATCTATAGATAACACAGTCATAAACTATACTTAGACTATGAAATATATCCAACAAGAAATGAGTACTATACTTTTGTGGAATGTTTCATTGGTAATTTTGATGGATGTGATTCTTGGCTATAAGTTGTTCCAAATGTGCTAGTTCAAAGCTTGTTCTTTGAGGCTAGCACTTTGGGTGCAACTTTATAGCCTTAGAATCACTCATCAGAATTACCCAGAAACTGGAACAAAAGTATATTATTCATTTCGGCGAGCTATACGCATAAGTATGGATTATAGCTGATATATCTATATACAAAAATGTATTTGTTGGATACAATATAGGTGAAATTACTTACATAATGAGGAGATTCATGATATGAAATATTATTTTGCACCATTAGAAGGTGTTACTGGATATATATATAGGAATGCATATGAAACTTTTTTTGGACAAATTAATAAGTACTTTATGCCATTCATATCGCCAACTAAGAATAAGAGCTTTACTTCTAGAGAGCTAAACGATGTGCTGCCTGAGCATAATCAAGGAATCAATGTTATTCCTCAGATACTTACTAATAATTCTGAGTATTTCACTGATACTGTAAATGAGTTGACTAAGTTCGGATATGATGAAGTTAATTTAAATTTAGGCTGTCCATCTGGAACTGTTGTTGCAAAGTATAAGGGATCAGGATTTCTTGCACAAAGAAAGCTGCTTGATGAATTTTTAGAAGATATATTTTCAAATGCATCAACTAAAATTTCCATAAAGACAAGAATTGGAAAGGATTCGCCAGATGAATTTTATGAGTTAATTGAAATATTTAATAAGTATCCTTTAGAGGAGCTTATAATTCATCCAAGAATTCAGACAGACTTTTATAAAAATAAGCCTAATATGAAAGTGTTTAAAGATGCCTTAGCATTAAGTAAAAATCCTGTTTGTTATAATGGGGATATTTTTAATCCAGAAGATTATACTCAATTATCAGAAACTTATCCCAAGCTTGAAACAGTAATGCTTGGTAGAGGACTTATTGCAAATCCGGGCTTGATTGAAGAAATTAAGACCAATCGTCTTATGGATAAAGAATTAATGAAGGCATTTCATGATAAAGTCTGCATAGGATATGAAGAAGTTCTTTCGGGTGATAGAAATGTCTTATTTAAAATGAAAGAATTATGGTTTTATATGATACATATATTTACTAATAGTGATAAATATGCTAAAAAGATAAGAAAGACAAATAATTTACAGGAATATAAGGGAATCATATCAAGCATGTTTCAGGAACTTGATATAAAGAAAACGGATATACATGGATTTTAATGGTTCAATTATCATATAGATTTTAATGCTTAAATTATCTCATAGATTAAGATAGTTTTTAATGGGCTAAATTTCTGTATAAATGAAGTTTATGCTTAAGTACTGTTTATTATAGAAAATAAGAGTAAAATAGTTATGATTAGTTATTGCTATCAATACATATTAAAGGGAACAATATATATTGGAAAAATAACTTTTCATTATAATTCCAAAAATATTGCAAGAATTTTACCATTAATTATGAATTATGAATTATGAATTGAAAATTTAAAATTGTGAATTATGAAATGTGAATTGCACATTGTGCATTGCAAAATATATATTTATAAAATTTGGAATATAATCACTGATATTTTTATAATTTATTGTATCAGGGGGTGATTATATGGGTGTTAAAGAAATAATTGAGAAATACAGGGGTAAAAATGCAGATATGCAAAACATTATCGCAAACCTTGTTCTCGCAGTGGCAGATTTAAATGCCAAAAACAAAATCTTAGTGGATATACTAAAGAAGAATGAAATAGAGATTCATATAACTAATAAGAAATATCAAAAATATTTAAGTGATTCGCTGGAGAGTATATTATCGAAGATTTACAAAGACTAGCCAAAGAAGATTTTATAAATGGAGGATATAGAATGATATTTAAACCTGAATTAATTAAGGGAATAGCAAAAACAAGTCATCCATATGGATGTAGAAAAGAAGTACTAAACCAAATCGAATATTGTAAGAATGCAAAGCAATTTCACGGTCCTAAAAAAGTGCTGATTATTGGAGCATCATCGGGTTTTGGCCTTGCTACAAGAATTTCTTTAGCATTTGGTGGAGCGAAAGCTGATACAATTGGAGTTTCGTTTGAAACAGGAATTACAGATAGAAGAACTGGAACAGCAGGTTGGTATAATAATATATTTTTTAAAGAGTTTGCAGAAAAAGAAGGACTAATTGCAAAAAACTTTATTGGAGATGCATTTTCAGATGAAGTTAAAGAAAATGTTATAAAATATATAAAGGATGAGTTTGGAAAGATTGATTTACTCATTTATAGTTTGGCATCGCCAAGAAGAAAAGATCCTAAGACAGGTACTATATACGATTCAACTTTAAAAACTACATCTGGAGAATTTCAGGGGCCGACAATTGATATGGAGACAGATGAACTTGTTACGACTAAAGTTAATTCAGCAACTGATAAAGAGATAGAAGCAACGAAAAAAGTAATGGGAGGTGAAGATTGGAGTGAGTGGTGTAAACTACTCCTTGAAAATGATTGTCTCTCTGATAATGCTATAACAATTTCGTATTCATATATAGGAGCATCAAGAACATATAAAATTTATAGGGAAGGTACAATAGGGGAGGCTAAACGCCATCTTGAGAATTCTGCACTTCAAATAGATAAAGAGTGGAAAAAGAAAATTAATGGAAAGGCTTTTGTTTCTGTAAATAAGGCAATTGTTACTAAGGCAAGTGCATATATACCTTCTTTCTCATTGTATGCAGCGGTATTATATAAAGTAATGAAAGAAAAGAATTTACATGAAAACTGCATTATGCAAATGCAAAGAATGTTTGCTGATAAGATATATGGAGAAAATCCACTTGAATTTGATGATAGTGGAAGATTAAGAATGGATGATTGGGAACTTAGAGAAGATGTACAAAGTGAAGTTAATGAATTATGGGAAAAAATAACTTCAGATAACTTTAAAATATTATCGGATTATGACGGATATAAAAAGGAATTTATGCAGTTAAATGGTTTTGAAATTGATGGAGTCGATTATAGTGAAGACATTGATATAGAAGCGTTAAAAAGGCTAGAACCATAGGTTAATGAAGGTTTATGTTAAGAAGTATCAAAATGATACTTCTTATTTTTTTATAAATATATTTTAGAGAGATAATAATATTTCAAAAAACAGTGCACATGTGGTATAATTATCCGGATATACAATAAATCAAATAGCTATGTATATTATGGTTGTATTTGATTTTAGTGTTTATAAACATAATTAACTATAATTAACTAGGGAGAAGTGTTTTAAAATGAGAATAAAATATAAGCTTATCGTTAGCTATTTGACATTAATTGTATTTGCTGTAAGTGTATTGGGGTTGTTAATTGGGAATAAATCTAATAAAGCAGTTTTTAAAGAGGTAAACGAAAAAAGTCAGCGTTTAACAGAATCAATTATCACAACTTTGAGTGTAAGAAATGATTTGCTTACAGAGAAATCTTATGGAGATTTAAATTTTGCAAACAACGTACTAAACAATTTAACTGATATGAGAGTTGATTACAATGAAATCGTAAAAGTTGGAGATTTTAACTTACCAGTTTTATATTCAGGAAATCAAAGAATATCCTTAGATAATACTATAGTTGACAAACTAAAACAATCAACAGGTAGTATAGCAACAATGTTTTTATTGCAAGATGATAAACTAATAAGGGTTTCTACTACCGTATTTAATAATGGTAATAGGATATTAGGTACATATATTTCAAGCGATACTGAGGCTTATAAAAAGACACTAAATAATGAAGAATATATTGGTGATATTAGAATAGAAGGAATTGGATATTTAACGAGAATGAAGCCAATATTAGATAAAGATAAAAAAGTAATAGGGGCAATAGGGTTAGGGAATAAAATTAGTAATGATTATTTAGACAAGACATTAAGCAATATTAAATTAGGGAAGACTGGATATGCGTACATACTAGACTCTGAAGGAAATGTAATTCTTCATCCATCTGATAGTGGAAAGAATGTAAGTGACTACGATTTTGTTCAAAAAATGCATAATGAAAAAAGTGGAATGATTGAGTACACTTATAACGGAGTTAAGAAATTAGGATATTATCAGTATTTTGAAGCTTGGCATTGGTATGTAGTTACTACAGCAGATTATGAGGAATTAAACTCTTCAGCAAAATCAATTTTGACGACCACAATAGCTACTGGGGGAATAATCATTGTTTTAGGCGGAATTATAGCATTATTTTTAGCTAATACATTAGTTAAGCCTATTAACAAGTTGAAATCTTGCATGGAGATAGCGAGTAAAGGTGATTTAACAATACGATGTAATATAGATAGTAAAGATGAGATAGGAGTTTTAGCAAATAGTTTTAATAATATGCTGGCAGAAAATAAAAGATTACTAGAAGAAACTGTGCAATATGAAAAATTAAAAACGGAATTTATTGCTAATATGTCACATGAATTAAGGACACCTTTAAATATTATATTTTCAACAGCTCAGTTATTTAATGTACTTATAAATAGAGATGAGGATTTAAATACTGAGAAAATGAAGAATTATACAAATAGTATAAAGCAAAACTGTTATAGGTTGGTAAGATTGGTGAATAATCTTATAGATATAACAAAGATTGATTCAGGTTATATGAAACTAGAATTGAAAAATGGCAATATAGTACAGGTTGTAGAGGATATAACACAATCAACTGCTGAATATGTAGAGTATATGTCTAGAACAATAATATTTGATACAGATAATGAAGAAAAAATTATGGCTTTTGATGAGGAAAAATTAGAAAGAATTTTGCTTAATCTAATTTCCAATGCTACTAAATTCACTGAACCAGGAGACAAAATAAGTGTTAATTTATATGATATGGATGATTATATCGTTATTTCTGTAAAAGATACAGGAAGAGGAATTCCAGAGGAAAAAGTATCTCAGCTTTTCCAACGATTTAAGCAGGTAGAACGATTATTAAATAGAAGCCATGAAGGTAGCGGAATTGGGTTATCCATAGTTAAAGCCTTAGTTGAGATGCATGAAGGAACAATAGAAGTAAAAAGTGTCTATGGACAAGGTACAGAATTCATTATATGTCTTCCTGTAAAGATCGTTCCAGAAGATAAAGGTAAGAAAAACAAGAATGGTTATTCAAACCAATCAAAGGTTGAAAATATAAATATTGAGTTTTCGGACATATATAGCTAAAGAAGATGGTAAATTTTCATTGACATTTTTAAGCTTTGAGTATAAAATTTAGACGAGTACTAGGGGAGCCAGAATGGCTGAGATGAGTTTTCAGACCCTTTGAACCTGCACTGGGTAATGCCAGCGAAGGGAAGTTATAAGATAATATAAAGCTAAATCTAAAGGTAGTAGATTTACAATTTAATTAGATTATTAACTCTTTTCAATGGTATTTTAGTACTGTTTGAAAGGAGTTTTTTTATGCAATTTTCACAAAGATTATTATTGAAAGGTAAACCTATTTGGGAAGCATGCTTGGAGCATCCTTTTCTTAAGGAACTTAGTGAGGGGACTTTAAAGGAAGATAAGTTTTGCTTTTACGTTAAACAGGATTATGTTTATCTAATAGATTATATGAAGCTTTTTGCATTAGGTATGGTTAAAGCAGATTCATTAGAAGATATACAAGCCTTTGCTAAATGTGCAAATGCTATAGTAAATATTGAAATGGATGCACATACTGAATATGCAAAGAAGTTTGGAATAACTAGGGAAGAACTAGAGGCCACAAAGCCAAATGCAAGCAATTTGTCATACACAAAGTTTATGTTACAGGTATCATCAGAAGGATCGTTAGCTGAACTAGTAGCAGCGCTGCTTCCATGTATGTGGAGCTATGCATTTATTGGGAAAACCTTAGCAAAGAATAGTAAGGCATTAGAGCATCCACTTTACAGTGAATGGATACTTACGTATGCAACAGAAGAATATAACAAGGAAAATGATTGGTGCATAAAACTTATGGATAAACTAGCAGAAGGGCTTCCAGAAAGACAACTTCAAAAATTAGAAGAAATTTTCATTATATCTTCAAAATATGAATATATGTTTTGGGATGGGTGCTACAAAAAGGAAAGTTGGGTTATTTAGATGAAAGCATTGGAAATTAATAATTTATCCTTTGGATATAAGGATTCTGGAAAATTAATAGTAGATGACTTGTCTTTTGATATAAATAAAAATGAATTTGTCACAATTATTGCACCTAGTGGCACAGGCAAAAGTACCCTTTTTCGATTAATTTTAGGACTATTAAAGCCACAAAAGGGTAAAATAGATATATTAAAAGATGGTAATAAAAATATTATAGGATATATGCCTCAAAAAGATTCTTTAATGCCTTGGAGAAATATTCTTGACAATACAGCAATTGGACTTGAATTAAATGGTTATAGTAAGAAAGAAGCCAGAAAAGTGGCAGCTACATACTTTGAGGGTTTTGGACTTAAGGAAACTGAAAAATATTATCCACATGAATTATCAGGTGGTATGAGGCAGAGAGCTTCATTTTTAAGAGCAATAGTAAATAATCCTTCCATAATTTTATTGGATGAGCCATTTTCTTCTTTAGATGCGTTAACAAGAAGAAAGATGCAGTCATGGCTTTTAGATCTTTGTCAAAGACAAAGTAATACTGTGTTCATGATAACTCATGATATAGAGGAAGCTTTACTTTTATCAGATAGAATTCTTATTTGTACGGAGCTTCCATATAGAAATCTAAAATCTATAGATGTAAATATTGAAAGACCAAGGAATTATGAGACCACACTTTCTAGTGAGTTTATTGAGCTAAAAAGAGATATTTTAAATGTTCTTGACTCCTTAGAAGAAAATAAAGGGGGGATATAGAATGAGAAAAATTAAAGACTATATATTTCCTTTAATATTTTTGATAATTATAATTTTGGCCTGGGAATTTATAATACCATATTTTAAGGTGCCGAATTTTATTTTGCCTAGATTTTCTGAAATCATAAAGGCTTTAGTAGATCAAAAAGATTTAATATATAAACATTCTCTTATCACACTAGGTGAAGCATTATTAGGGCTTATTGCATCCGTAATTATAGGTATATCTTGCGCACTTTCTATATACCTTTGGAGAAATGTTTCGAAAACTTTATATCCAATTATAATTTTTTCGCAAACAATTCCGACTATAGCTTTATCTCCAATTATGGTTATGTGGTTTGGATATACTATATGGTCAAAGGTAGCAGTGGTAATATTATTTTGTTTTTTCCCTATAGTTATAAGTACATTAGATGGATTAAATAGTGTAGATAGAGATTTAGAAGATGTTTTAAAAGCTCTTGGAGGAAATAGATTTCAAATATTTTTTAAACTCCATATGAATTCCGTATTACCTAATTTTTTAAGTAGTTTTAAAATAGCTGCTACCTACAGTATTTCAGGGGCTACCATTGGAGAATGGCTAGGTGCTGAAAAGGGATTAGGTATATATATTAAGAGAGCAGCAGGAATGCTTCAGGCAGATTCTGTTTTTGCAGGAGTGTTAGTTTTATCATTTCTAGGGTTAATTCTATTTTCTGTAGGATTTTTGCTAGAAAAGATTTTATTAAAATACAGAAGAGGATTGAAGGAGGACAATCATGAAATTAAAAAAGCTTAGTATATTTTTACTATTTGTTATGTTAGTTAGTTTAGTATTTAGCGGGTGCTCTAGTGCTTCCAATAATAAGGAAGAGAAGAGTGCTACCAAAGAACTTAAAGAAGTTAATGTTCTTTTAGACTGGTACCCAAATGCAGTTCATTCATTTTTATATGCAGCAGAAGAGCAAGGATACTTTAAAGAAGCAGGATTAAAGGTTAACTTAATTACACCTGCAGGTACAGATGATGGAATTAAATTAGTAGCAGCAGGAAAAGCTGATTTAGCAATAAGCTATCCTAAACAAATTATCTTAGCGAGAGGCGAAAATATTCCTGTTAAATCTGTTGGAGCAATAGTTAGAAGTTCATTAAATCAACTAATGGTTCGTAAAGATTCAGGAGTTAAAACATTAAAAGATTTAGAAGGAAAAAAAGTTGGATATGCATCTTTTGATATCGATAAAGAGACTGTTAAAGCAATGGTAGCACAAGCTGGTGGAGATCCATCAAAGGTTGAATTTGTAGATGTTGGATATGACTTAATGCCTGGAATCGAAACAAAACAAGTTGATGCAATTATAGGTGGATATATAAACCATGAAAAAATATTATTAGAGAAAAAAGGTATTGAATTAGAAACTTTTGCGCCAGCAGACTTTGGTGTGCCAAATAACTACGAATTAGCATTTGTTGCAAGTGATGACGCAATTAAAAATAATAATGATACAATACAAGCGTTCTTAGGAGCTGCTAAAAAAGGATTTGAATATACTCAAAAGAATCCTGATAAGGCTTTAGATTTAATATTGAAGGCTCAAAATGAAAGTTTCCCATTAGATGAAGAGACAGAAAAGAAGAGCTTAGAGATACTTTTACCTCTTATGGAAAATGAAAGTGGTAAATTCTTAAGTCAAGATAAAGAAAATTGGAACAACAATATTAAATGGTTAAAAGATAAGAATTTACTTCAAGGTGATGTAGATAGTAAAGATGTGTTTCAATAATTTATACTTATGCGTATAGCTCATCGAAATCATAAATATTTTGATTCCGAAAAGCTATGAAAATATCGCTGAAGGTTCTAAGCAGCAGGTTGTATCCATTTTAGCATGCTCCAACTTTCCAAGGGAAGCTCGACTCATTACATTCGCTGAGGAAGTTCGAGAACCCAAAATAAAATTTTGGACTCTCACTTCACAAGCTAAAATGGAACAACCTACAGCTAGGAACCTTTAACAGCTCATTTTCAAATGTTTTCTACACAAATATATTTATGATTTCTAGTGAAAATATGAACTTAAAGATTTAGCAACTTTGTTAATATGTTTATCTAATAAGTTTAATTCTTAAGTTATTTATCCATATTTAGATAAAAACTGAGAAATTATTTAAAAAAGATACTGAATTTATTGTAATTCGGTATCTTTTTTTATTTTACTTAAAATTATACTTTATAAACTAATTAGATTTAGAGATTAGGAGTGAGAAATTTCTGTTTTTTGGAGTTTTTTATTTTTATTAATTGACAAAATATATTTATAGAGATATAATTTATTTCGAAAGTGAAATATTCGTATGCGAAATGTTTGAATACGAAATATAAAAAGAGGTGGGAATTATATGGAGATTATTAATGAAAGTATAGAGGTGTCAAGATTATTTCAAGAAGTAATGAGTTTATTTAGAATAAATATGAAAAAAATAATTGAGCGGACTGGAATGACAGCTCCTCAAGGTATGGTTATTGGACTATTACATAAAAATAAGAAGATGAAAGTGACTGAATTAAGTAAGCAGCTACATTTACCTAATAGTACAGTATCAGGTATTATTGATAAACTTGAAGAACAGGATGCTGTTATAAGAGAAAGAAGTGAAGATGATAAGAGAGTTGTCTATGTAAGTATATCTCCGAAATTCATTGAAATGCATAAGAATTTTAATAAACAAATTGAACATAATATTGAGAGTATACTAAATCAAGGAACACAAGAAGAGCTTAATAAGATTTCTGAGGGACTAATAATATTCAAAAGACTTTTAAGTGAAAATAACACTAATTAAGGAGAGTGCGCTAATGATTAAATTGTTTAGATTTTTAAAACAGTACACAGTTAATATAATAATAATTGTTTTATTAGTTTTTACACAAGTAATTGCAAACTTATATCTGCCTACATTAATGGCTGATATAGTTGATAAAGGAATTGTTCAAAAAGACGTAGTTCAAACTATATCGTTCCTTGGTTATAACGGTGAATATAGTGGAGTTGATTATATTTTAAGAATAGGAGGATTAATGCTGCTTGTATCTCTTGGAGGTGCAATTTGTGCAATTATAGCATCATTTTTATCTTCAAGAACTGCAATAGGCTTTGCTAAAATAATTCGTAATAAATTATTCTCAAAAGTTGAAAGTTTTTCTTTAAATGAATTTGATAAATTTGGAACAGCTACTTTAATAACAAGAACTACAAATGATGTTACACAGGTTCAATCAGTTACAATAATGATGTTTTCAATTGCACTTTTCGCACCATTGACAGCTTTAGGTGGAGTTGTTATGGCTTTAAGAGAGAATGTAACTCTAACATGGATCTTTGCGGTAGTAATTCCACTACTTGCAGTTATAATAGGGCTTACTTTAAAATTTGCAATGCCTTTATTTAAATTGATGCAAGTTAAAATAGATAAATTAAACTTAGTACTACGTGAAAGCCTTACAGGAATAAGAGTAGTTCGTGCTTTCAACCGTATAAATACTGAAAAGGTTAGATTTGACGATGCAAATAAAGATTTAATGAATAATGCTATAAAAGTAAATAAAATTATGGCAATTTTAATGCCAATAATGATGTTTATCATGAATGCTACAACTGTTGCAGTAATTTGGTTTGGAAGTATAAGAATAGATTCAGGAAATATGGAAGTTGGGTCATTAATAGCCTTTATGCAATATGGAATGCAGATTTTATTTGGTTTCTTAATGCTTGGTATGGTATTTATAATGATTCCAAGAGCTCAAGCTTCAGCAGTAAGAATTAATGAAGTACTAGATATGGAATCTGAAATTATAGATCCTAAAAAGCCATTATTAAATGAAAATGAAGGCGGTTATGTTGAATTTAAAGATGTAAGCTTTAGCTATCCAGGTGCAGAGCAAGAAGCTATTAGTAATATATCATTTAGTGCGAAACCTGGAGAGGTAACAGCTATAATTGGTGGTACTGGTTCAGGAAAATCGACATTAATTAATATGATACCACGTTTTTACGATGTTACGAGTGGTTCAGTTCTTGTTGATGGTATTGATGTAAGGGAAATGAGTCAGGAAAGTATAAGAGCTAAAATAGGTTTTGTACCTCAAAAAACTGTTCTTTTCTCTGGAACTATTGCTGAAAATATAAAATACGGTAAAGACGATGCTAGTATGGAAGAAATTAAGCATGCGGCAGAAGTAGCTCAAGCAACAGATTTCATAAATGGAATGGATGATGGATATGAGCATTTAATTGCTCAAGGAGGAACTAACGTATCAGGAGGACAAAAGCAACGTTTATCAATAGCACGTGCTCTTGTTAGAAAACCAGAGATATACATCTTTGATGATAGTTTTTCAGCCCTTGATTTTAAAACAGATGCAAGACTTCGTGCAGCATTAAAAAAGGAAACAGTAAAATCAACTGTAATTCTTGTAGCGCAAAGAGTTGCAACTGTTATGGATGCAGATAGAATTATAGTTTTAGATGAAGGACAAATTGCAGGTATTGGAACTCATAAAGAGCTATTAAACAGTTGTAAGGTATATTCTGAGATTGTATCATCACAACTTTCAGAGGAGGAATTATCATGAGTGAAAATCGTAATAGAGTAAATAAAAGATCAGGTGGCGGTTTTGGCGGTGGTCCAATGGGATCTTTTGCTGGCCCAAAAGTAAAAGCTAAGGATTTTAAAGGGACATTAAAAAGACTTTTAAATTATTTAAAACCACAAAGAATGAATTTCATTTTAGTTTTTATATTTGCTATAGCGAGCACTATATTTAATATAGTAGGACCTAAAATTTCAGGTAAAGCTATAACTAGATTAGTTGAAGGATTAGTAGGAAGATTTACTGTAATGTCTCAAAATGCTGCATTACTTAAAGCAGGAAAAACAGGTAATATTCCAGTGCCAGGTATTGATTTTCAATATATAGGAGATATTCTTTTGTTACTACTTGGCTTATATGTAATCAGTACACTTTTTGGCTTCCTTCAACAATATATTATGGCAGGAGTTGCTCAAAAAACAGTATACAACCTAAGAAAAGAAGTTGAAGATAAAATTTCACGTTTACCACTTAAATTTTTTGATTCAAGAACTCATGGTGAAATTTTAAGTCGTGTGACAAATGATGTTGATAATATTTCAACAACACTTCAACAAAGTTTGACTCAGCTTATTACATCTATAGTAACTATTGTTGGTGTTATTATCATGATGTTAACTATAAGTCCAATAATGACATTAGTAGTAATATTAACATTACCACTTTATATTGTAATAACAACACTTGTTGCTAAGCATTCTCAAAAGTTTTTTGCTGCTCAACAAAAAGAAGTAGGAGAACTTAATGGTCATGTAGAGGAAATGTATACAGGACATAAAATAGTTAAGGTTTTTGGACATGAAAAAGATTCAATAAAAGAGTTTGAAAATATTAATGATAGACTTTATAAAGCTGGATGGAAAGCACAATTCATATCAGGTATAATAATGCCAATGATGAGATTTGTAAGTAATATAGGTTATGTAATAGTTTGTGTTGTAGGTGGATATTTGGCTACACTCGGAAAAATTAGTATTGGTGATATTCAAGCTTTTATTCAATATTCAAACCAATTTACACAGCCAATAGTTCAAACTGCTAATATTGCTAATATAATTCAATCAACAGTTGCATCTGCAGAAAGAGTTTTTGAACTTTTAGATGAAGTTGAGGAGATTCCAGATACTGCTGATGCTAAGATTATAGAATTCCCTAAAGGTGAAGTTAAATTTGATAATGTCGATTTTAGCTATAAACCAGAAGAACCACTTATTGAAAACATGAACCTTGATGTTAAGCAAGGTCATACAATTGCAATTGTAGGACCGACTGGAGCGGGTAAAACTACACTTGTTAACTTACTTATGCGTTTCTACGAAATAAATTCTGGTAAGATAATGATCGATGGTGTAGATATCAGAGATATAAAAAGAGGTGCACTTCATAACATGTTTGGTATGGTTCTTCAAGATACATGGTTATTTAACGGAACTATAATGGATAACATAGCTTATGGTAGAGAAGGTGCTACTGAAGAAGAAGTTATTCAAGCAGCAAAAGCAGCACATGCTCATCACTTTATTAAAACTCTTCCAGATGGATATAATACAATATTAAACGAAGAAGCTTCTAATATATCTCAAGGCCAGAAGCAGCTTCTTACAATAGCTAGAGCAATTCTAGCAAATCCTACTATAATGATTCTTGATGAGGCTACAAGTAGTGTTGACTCAAGAACAGAAGTTTATATACAAAAAGCTATGACAGAACTTATGAAAGGCAGAACAAGTTTTGTTATTGCACATAGACTTTCTACAATTAGGGATGCAGAATTAATTCTAGTTATGAATAAGGGAAGTATCATAGAAATGGGTAACCATAATGAACTTCTTGCAAAGAAAGGTTTCTATGCAGATCTTTACAACAGCCAATTCTCTGGAGCAAATTTAGATAGTGAAGTAATGTAAATTATAATATTTTAAGGATAGTGGACGATAGTAATATTGTTTACTATCCTTTATTTTTATATAAGGAAATGGATTTTTATAAATGATTTCTAGTGAAGATATAAACTTAAAATTTTATCAACTTTGTAAATACATTTATCTAATAAGTTGATTTGATACCCATATATACATTAAAAAATAAATTAAATTACTCATACTAAAACAAAAAGTAGTTCTCAAGAATTATTGGCATAATTCTTGCTTTAAATATACTTAAAGAATAAAAAATATTGGAGGAATTAGAAATGAGTAATTTAGGAACTTTCAACAAAATAATAAAATCTGTTTGGAGTATTGAAAATTTAGATGAAATTGAAGACGGTTTTGGTCCAGACGAAATTGAGGCATGGGATTCACTTAGCCATATTGAACTAGTAGTAGCCCTTGAGGAAGAATTTGAAATATCTATGGCAGTTCAAGATATTTCAAGGTTATACACTATAGGAGATATAAAAAATACATTGAGAAAATATGGGGTTGAAATATGACCTTTACTGACTATGTTTTTGAATTTTCCTCAGGGCTTAACAAAACTGCAATAATTGATAAGAAAAATATAAGCTATAGTGATTTGTACTATAAGGTACTGATGATATCTCATAATATAAAGAAAATTAATATAGTAAAGGAAGATAAGATTCTATTAATAAGTGAGAATTCACCTTTTTTTATAGAAAGTTACTTTGGAATAATAAAAAGTGGGTGCACTTGTGTACCCCTAAATCCTACTCTAAGTAAGAATGATATTGAGTATATAATTAATAGTTGCAATCCTAAAGGGATTTTTATTGAAAAACGTTTTTTGGATAATATGCGAAATTTGATTAATAAAGATATTAAAATAGTTACTGAAGAAACATTAAATAATCTTCTATTAGATAAAGAATGCACTAATAGTGGAGAAGAAGAAATTGATTTAAAAAATAGTGTGGCTGTAATATTATTTACATCTGGTTCTACAGCAAGACCAAAAGGAGTGATGCTTACGCATCATAATCTCTGTCATAATACTAATTCCATAATAGAATATTTAAGCTTAAATAGGGAGGATAGGATAGAAGTTGTCTTACCATTTTACTATTGCTTTGGAACATCGTTGCTCCATACACATTTAAGAGTTGGCGGCAGCTTAGTAATAAACAATAAATTCATGTTCCCAGAAACAGTTCTAGATGATATTGAAAAATATGAATGTACAGGCTTTGCAGGGGTCCCAAGTAATTATCAAATTTTACTTAGAAAATCTAGTATTAAAGATAGAAATTTGAAAAGTCTAAGATACGTGGCTCAGGCAGGAGGAAGACTCCCTGATAGTTTTATTAAAGAACTAAAACAAGCACTTGTAGGAGTAGATGTATTTATAATGTATGGACAAACTGAAGCAACTGCAAGACTTTCGTATCTTCCACCTAATATGCTTGATGAAAAAATGGGTTCAATAGGTAAAGGCATTCCTGGAACTTTGCTTAAAGTAATTGATAAAGAAGGAAAGGAAGTAAAAGTGGATGATATAGGTGAAGTAGTGGCTTTGGGTGAAAATATAATGAAAGGTTACTTTAACGATGAAGAAGAAACGAAAAAGGTCATTAGAAATGGTTATTTATATACCGGTGACTTGGCTACAGTAGATGAAGATGGTTATATTTATATTGTGGCAAGGGAAAAACAAATCATAAAAAGTGGTGGAAATAGAATAAGTCCTAAAGAAATTGAAAATATTATAATTCAAATTCCAAGTGTTATAGAAGCAGCAGTAATTGGAATCCAAGACGATATATTAGGAGAAGCAGTAAAGGCATTTGTAGTACTAAATGATGAAGTTTTAAAAGTTGATGAAAAGTATATAATTGAATATTGCAAAGATAAATTGCCGTCCTACAAAGTACCTAAATATGTGGTATTTTTAGAGGGACTTCCAAAAAATTCTTCTGGTAAAATAATGATGGGGGATTTGAAATGATAGATGAAATTATAAATAATGAGCAATTTAAATGTCTGCAAAAGGATAAAGAAAAAAAGCTTTTGAGCATTCTCAGGCCCCAGATAGAGAAAAGTAGAATAAATGAAAATTTAGACAGTATGTATAAAAAACTAGGAGTTAATATAAGTGATATAAATTCTCTTGAAGAGATTCCATTTATTCCTGTAAATATGTTTAAGCATTTTGAGCTTAGGACTTGTAGTGAGGAAAGTGTAGTTAGAATATTAAATTCAAGTTCAACCACTGGAAGCATTCCTAGCAAGATATTTATTGATAAGGAAACATCTATAAGACAATCTCAAGGATTAATATCAACTCTAACAAGTTTTTTAGGATCATATAGAAGACCAATGCTAATAATTGATAGTAAAGAAGTTAACAAAAAAAGTGACTATTTAACTGCAAGAGGCGCAGCAATAAGAGGAGTAAGTAGTTTTGGAAAGAGTTTAACTTATGCTATGGATTTGGTAGATGATAACATTATACTTAATATAGAACGACTTAAAGAATTTGAAGAAAAGTACAAAGATGCAGATATATTAGTATATGGATTTACTTATATTATCTGGACTAGGTTTGTTAACGTGCTAAAAGAAAAAAATATAAAATTAAACATGCCGAAAATTAAAATACTTCATAGCGGAGGCTGGAAAAAATTAAATGCCAAAAAAGTTGAAAAGAAAGAGTTTAATAGATCTGTGGCTGAAGTATTTGGAACTGACCCTGAAAACATAATTGATTTTTATGGAATGGTTGAACAGTTAGGCGTAGTTTTTCTTGACTGTGAATTCGGATATAAACATGTTCCTGACTTTGGAGAAATTATTATACGAGATTTTTTAACGCTTAAAGAGGTAGAAATAGGTCAATGTGGATTTATTGAAGTTATGAGCGCCCTTACTTCAAGTTATCCGGGTCAGGCTATATTAACTGAAGATATAGGTGAATTTGTGGGTATAGATGATTGTAAATGTGGAAGAAAGGGAAAATACTTTAAGTTTAAAGATAGAGTAGATAAATCTGAAACAAGAGGATGTGGAGATACTTTTGCAGAAAAGAGGGACAAGAAATGATAAGCTGCTTTATGTTAGGTGATAAATTCTATGAGGAATCTAAGAAGCTTCAAAGTTTAGATACAATTATAGAAGAGCTTAATAAAAATAGAGAAACAATTTATTTATATCCATCAGAAGCTATGATTGAAATAATTAATGAATATAGTAAAATATTATGTAGCGATAGAAAGTTTTTAAGTTATGAAGGTGTACCGTTTTTGGTATTATGGCTAAAGAAAGACAATATTAAGAAGCTTTTACACCAAGATCTAAAAAAACAAGAATTCCTAGATGATTTTATAGAAATAGCAGATAATAAATTTATGAAAGCTCAACCTAGAGGGATAGTGTGTCATTTCATGGCGGGCAACGTTCCTACTCTTCCAATATATTATTTAGTTCAAGCCATTATTTGTAAAAATGTTAATTTATGCAGGATACCTATTGGCAGTATAGATACTGTAATTGAACTTCTAAAACCTTTAAAAGATATTCTAATTAATTTTAGAGGAGAAAAATATTATGGAAGTACCTTATTAAAGAGTATTTCAATTATAAATTTTTCAAGTAATGATTTAAAATTAAATACTGAAATGTCACAGGTAGCGGATGTAAGAGTAATATGCGGCGGTGAAGAAGCGGTTAATACATTGTCAGTTATTCCTAAGAAAACCACCTGTAAGGATGTTATATTTGGACCTAAATATTCCTTTGCTGTATTTGAAAAATCTGCGATGGAAAGTCTTAAGATAACTAAAACTTTCGATAATTTTGCAAAGGATATAATAAGCTTTGATCAAAGAGCATGCTCTTCTCCTCAAGTGTTATTTATTGAGAAATCTACTGTAGGCATTAATGAAGCAGCACAAATGCTTTCACAAGCATTAGAAAAGGTTTTAAAACGATATCCTAAGCTTGAAATTAATCAAAGCGCAGCTGCAAATATAATTAATAAAAGAGGGGAATATCTTTTATCTTTAGAAAAAGATATAATATGCAGTAAAGACCTCAGTTATACAATTTTAATAAATAAAGAAATAACGTTAGAAGAACCTGTGCAGCATACAACTATATTTTTAAAAGAGATTGAAGATATATTTGAGGCTTGTAAGTTAATAACTCCAAGAATACAAACTATTGGAATAGCTTCTGAAGATAATAGCAGGATTATGAATTTTGCAAATAAAGTCAGCCTTCATGGTGTTGATAGGTTAGTTAAAGTGGGTCTTATGAATTTATATGATTCACCTTGGGATGGAATACTCTTTATGAGTGAAATAGTTAAATGGACAATTTTAAATCTAAATTAAAAAAGAGAAACACTTTACTAATGGATAAATCTTTAGATTTGTTTTAAAAAAGGTCCTTATGTTACTAGTGAATTATAAATTCTGTATAAATAAGATATAGGGTGTGGAGAATGTGAAAGTAAAAGAATTGATGACAAAAAAGGTATTGGTATTAAAACCTAATAATACATTTGAAGAGGCAGCAAAGCTTTTTATTGAAAATGGCATAGATGGAGCACCCGTTGTAGATAGAGATGGAAAGTTAATTAGCATTGTAACAAAAACAGATTTAATGAAGGCTATTCTTAATAAATTAGAAATGAATACGAGGCTAGAAACTTTAGATCTTAAAAAAGTAATAACAATTAATAGTGAAATGAATATAGAAGATGTATTGAAATATAATGTTGGTCGTCTTCCAGTTATAGATAAAAACAATAAGATTATAGGGATAATTACTCATACAGATTTTATTAATGATTTGGTTGAAAAAATTTCAAAAAAATGTAGAGATATAAAAAATACAAAGTTAGGGTTAACTGAGTTAGACTCTATTATTGAGTGCTCTTATGATGGGATTTATATAACAGATGGCGAAGCTAATACTATAAAAATAAATAATGCCTATGAGAGTATTACAGGACTTAAAAGAGCAGAGGTTTTAGGAAGAAATATGAAAGACCTGGAGAAAGAAGGCGTTATATCTCAGTCGGCTACTCTTTTAGTGCTAAAGAATAGAAAAACTACTACAATTCAACAGGAATTCAAAACAGGAGTAAAGGTTCTTGTGAGCAGTAATCCTATATTTGATAAGAGCGGAAAAATAATCATGGTGGTTACAAACGTACGAGATGTAACACAACTTTATGAGTTAAAAGAACAACTTCAAAAGAATAAAGAAATTACTCTTAAATATGTTTCTGAAATCGAAGAAATGAGAACTCAATTATTAAATACTTCAGAAATTGTTGCAGAAGATCATAAAACTATTGAAATTATCCAGCTTGCCAATAGAATTGCAAAAGTGGACACTACGATTCTTATGCTCGGAGAAACCGGAGCAGGAAAGGATCAAATAGCAAAGCATATACACAAAGTAAGCAAACGAAGTAAAAAACAATTTATTAAAGTTAATTGTGGTGCAGTACCTGCAAGTTTAATAGAATCTGAATTTTTCGGATATGAAAAAGGTGCTTTTACTGGAGCAAATAAAGAAGGTAAAATAGGTTTGTTTGAGATGGCTTCTGGAGGGACTATTTTCCTCGATGAAGTTGGAGAACTTCCAATGGATATGCAGGTTAAGCTTCTAAGAGTACTTCAAGAAATGGAAGTAGTACGAATTGGAGGAACAAAGCCTATAAAAATTGATGTTAGAGTACTAGCCGCAACAAATAGAGATTTGGAAGATATGATAAAGAAAAAACAATTTAGAGAGGATTTGTATTATAGGCTCAATGTCATACCGCTATATATTCCACCCCTTAGAGAAAGAAAGCATGATATTTTGCCATTAATTAATTTTTTTCTCACACAGCTTAATAAAAAGTACAATTTCAATAAGGTATTTGCTTCAGATGCCTTAAATTGTATGTATGAATATAATTGGCCTGGGAATGTTAGGGAGCTAAAAAATATTGTTGAGAGAGCTGTAATAATGAGTGAGGATGATAAGATAAAGAGGTCAGATCTTCCTAAAAATATTATTGGCTCAAATGGCATGATTGTAACTTTAAATACCTTTGAAGAAGGTATAAATTTAAAAGAAACCTTAGATGCCATAGAAAAGAAATTAATTAAGAAGGCATATGACAAGTATGGTAATGTCAGAGCTGCAGCAAAATCACTAGGAATAGATGCATCAACATTTGTAAGGAAGAGGCAGAAATATATAAAAGAAGAAATTCAATAATGTGACGTATTTAAATAGAAATTGGATACATATTTATTCATTAGCTACGGCAGCTTATTTTAAAATGCCTGCTCCGCAAATATGTATCCAATTTCTTTGTTAAGTATGGTAAATAATTATATAACCTATTTAAATTCATGTATCATACTATAAACATGCTAAATATTGGATAGCCAGTGGTGCAAAAATGCAACAAGATGCAGAAGTGCAACGTAATAAAATATATTCAAATTATAGCCGCTGTAAACGTATTCCGACATTATTATAAAATTTAATTGAAATTTTAGTTGCGTTTTTGCAACAAATATTTATATTATTTCAGAAATTAGAGGTGATATTGAAAAAATTATAAGATTATTATGGAAAATTTAAGGCGCTGTAGTAATTTTTTATTTTGGCACGCTTATTGCTAGGTAATATTATTAGAAAATAAAAATTAGTGAAGGAAGCGATAATATGCCATTAAAAACAAAGGAACAATATATTGAAAGTCTTAGAAAGTTAAACCTAAAAGTGTACATGTTTGGAAAACCAGTTGACAATGTTGTTGATAATCCAATCATAAGACCATCTCTTAATTCAGTTGCTATGACTTATGAATTAGCACAAATGCCAGAGTATGAAGATTTAATGACAGCTACTTCTAATTTAACAGGGGAAAAAGTAAATAGATTTGCTCATTTACATCAAAGTACAGATGATCTTATTAAAAAAGTAAAGATGCAAAGATTACTTGGTCAAAAAACCGCATCATGTTTCCAAAGGTGCGTTGGTATGGATGCTTTTAATGCATTATACAGTTCAACATACGAAATAGATAAAGCTTGTGGAACAAATTATCATGAAAACTTTAATAAGTTTTTAAAATATGTTCAAGAAAACGACTTAACCGTTGATGGTGCAATGACTGATCCTAAGGGGGACAGAGGATTATCTCCAAGTAAACAAGCTGATGGAGATTTATACTTAAGGGTTGTTGAAAGAAGAGAAGACGGTGTAGTTGTTAGAGGAGCAAAATGTCACCAAACTGGAATGCTAAATTCTCATGAGGTAGTAGTAATGCCAACAATCGCATTAACTCCAAATGATAAGGATTGGGCAATATCTTTTGCAGTGCCTACAGATGCTGAAGGAATAATTCATATATATGGTAGACAATCTTGTGATACAAGAAAATTAGAACCAGGTGCTGATATAGATCTTGGAAATGCTGAATTTGGTGGACAAGAAACATTAACAATATTTGATAATGTATTTGTACCAAATGAAAGAATTTTCTTAAATGGAGAAACTGATTTTGCTGGAATGATCGTTGAAAGATTTGCAGGATATCATAGACAAAGTTATGGTGGATGCAAAGTTGGAGTTGGAGATGTTCTAATTGGAGCGGCTGCAGTAGCTGCTGATTATAACGGAGCTCACAAAGCATCTCATGTTAAAGATAAATTAATAGAAATGACTCACTTAAATGAAACTTTATTCTCTTGCGGTATTGCATGTTCAGCAATGGGTTCTAAAACAGAAGCTGGAAATTATTATATTGATAATTTGCTAGCAAATGTATGTAAGCAAAATGTTACAAGATTCCCTTATGAAATATGTAGACTTGCAGAAGATATTGCTGGAGGAATCATGGTTACTATGCCATCAGAAGCAGACTTTAAAGATGAAAAGATAGGACCATATATAGATAAATATTTGAGAGGTGTAAACTCAGTTTCAACAGAAAATAGAATGAGAATATTAAGATTAATAGAAAATATTTGTTTAGGAACTGCAGCTGTCGGATATAGAACAGAATCAATGCATGGAGCTGGATCACCACAAGCTCAAAGAATTATGATAGCTAGACAAGGAAATTTAGCAGCTAAAAAGAAAATAGCTAAGAAAATAGCTAGAATTGAAGAATAATATGAGCGAAATCATGGTAGATAAAATTAATAATGCTATCAATACTAAAATAAAACCATTACTTGCCGAGCATAATGGAGATATTGAGCTTGTAGAAGTTAGAGATGGTGTAGCTTACGTAAAACTTTTAGGCGCATGCAGTGCTTGTCCTTCTGCAAAATCTACTATGGAAGAATTAATTTCCTGCGTATTAAAAGAGATACCGGAAATAAAAGATGTACAACTTGTTGATCCAATTAGCAGAGAAATGCTTGATTTTGCTAGACAGCTGCTTAGAAAATAAAGGCTAGGTGAAATTTTGGAAATAGGTATTAGATACTGTGGTGGCTGTAATGCCAGTTATGATAGAAAAACGTTTATTACAAATTTAATTAACGATCTTGATAAAACTCATAATTTCGAGATTGCAAAGGAAAATAAGGAATATGACTATTTAATTTTAGTCTGTGGATGTTCAAATTGCTGTGTAAGCCATGAAAAATATATATTAAAATATAGCAAAATTTTTATTAAAAATATAGGGGATTATGATAAATTAGTATATGACTTGAAGAAATTGTAATTCGGCTATATTTAGGAGGTGTCTAAGATTAGCTGGAAAGATTTATACAAGAGTAAGGTAGTTACAGCTGACGAAGCTGTAAGAAAAATTAAATCGAATGATAGAGTAGTAACTGGACATGCTTGCGGAGAGCCAAAAGAAATTATAGATGCTATGGTTAGAAACAAAGATTTATATGAAAACGTAGAAATTGTTCATATGGTATCCATGGGTAAAAGTGAATATTGTAAGCCTGAAATGGCTGTTAATTTTCACCACAATTCTATATTTGCAGGTGGAACAACAAGAGAAGCTATTGTTGACGGAAGAGCAGATTTTACGCCATGCTTTTTCTCGGAAGTACCAAAAATGTTTAGGGAAGGTACTTTGCCAGTAGATGTAGCACTCGTTCAATTAAGTGTTCCTGATGAACATGGTTATTGTAGTTTTGGAGTTTCAAATGACTACACAAAACCTGCTGCAGAGGCCGCTAAAATTGTTATTGCAGAAGTAAACGACAAGATGCCAAGAACACTCGGAGATTCATTTATACATGTTTCTGATATCGATTATATAGTTGAAACTTCAAATGATATTATTGAGCTTAAGCCACCTAAAATAGGAGAAGTTGAAAAGGCTATTGGTGAAAACTGTGCAAAGCTCATTGAAGATGGTTCTACACTTCAATTAGGAATTGGTGCAATTCCAGATGCAGTACTATTATTCTTAAAGGAAAAAAAGGATCTTGGAATTCATTCGGAAATGATATCTGATGGAGTAGTTGAATTAATAGAAGCAGGTGTAATAACAAATAAAGCAAAAACTTTACATCCTGGAAAATCTGTAGTTACATTTTTAATGGGTACTAAGAGGCTTTACGATTATGTTAATGGAAATCCAAGTGTTGCTATGTATCCTGTAGATTATGTAAATAATCCATGTGTTATAGCAGAAAATTATAAGATGGTCTCTATAAACTCATGTATTCAGGTAGATCTTATGGGACAAGTTGCGGCTGATACAATTGGACTTAAACAGTTCAGTGGTGTAGGCGGTCAAGTTGACTTTGTAAGAGGAGCAGCAATGGCTAAAGGCGGTAAATCTATAATTGCAATGCCATCAACAGCAAGCAAGGGAAAAGTTTCAAGAATAGTTCCAATTTTAGATGAAGGTGCAACTGTTACTACTTCAAGAAATGATATTCATTATGTAGTAACTGAGTTTGGGATAGCTGAATTAAAAGGCAAAACTTTAAAAGAAAGGGCTAGGGCATTAATAAATGTCGCGCATCCTAATTTTAGAGATACACTTATTGAAGAGTGGGAAAAGAGATTTAAAGTGAAATTTTAAATTAAAATAAATGAAAATATGGGAGGAAGTAACTTATGAAAGTGTATGTTTTAGACACGGGATATTTAGAAACTGATAAAAATAATGTAGTGGGTGGAGCTACTATGGGAACATATAGCCAACCGCATGTTCAAAATGAATGGATTAAGCTACCTGTAATGTCTATTTTAATAGATCATCCAGATGGAAAAATATTATATGATGTAGGAAGCAATCCAGAGGCCATGAATGGTTATTGGCCAAAAAACCTTCAAGAAGTTTATCTATTATATCAAACAAAAGAACAAAGACTAGAAAATCAATTGGCTTTATGTGGGACAAAGCCAGAAGAAATAAAGAAAGTAATAATTTCTCATATGCATTTAGATCATGCAGGAAATTTAGATATGTTTAAACATGCAGATGTATATGTACCAAAGGCAGATTTTATGCAAGCTCAAACTCAAGTAAGGTTAAATGAAAATCCGTTAACACATGGAGGCTATATTAAAGCTGATATGGATGTTTCAGTAAAGCAATATCATTTAGTTGAAGAGGATTTTGAATTTGCAAATGGCATAGAAATAGTAAATTTACCAGGTCATACACCAGGATTACTTGGAATAGTAGTTCATTTAGAAAATGAAGGTACATTAATCTTCCCACAAGATTGTGTATATAGTTCAGAAATCTATGGTCCACCAGCTAAGGCATCAGGATTACTTTATGACAGTCTTTCTTTCTTTAAATCAATTGAAAAAGTAAGAGCTTTAGAGAAAAAATATGATGCAAAAGTATTTTTTGCTCATGATGAGGAGTTCTTTAAAACAATAAAACTTGCTCCTGAGTTTTATGAATAAAAAGTAGTAAATAGATAACCACAGTGAAAGTTATAGTAATGTGGTGACTAACCGAAATCAGAAACATTGTTGTTTCACAGGACTATGAAAAGTTCGCTGGAAGGGTCTAAATGGCTGGTTGTTCCATAGAACTATAAAAATTTTGCTGAAAGGCAGTTAATGTAGGGTTGTATCCATATGTGCATGCTCCTAATTTTATTAGGACAAGTAAACCTGGAACAACCCTACATTAATTATTTTCATCAGCTTATTTTCTAATGACTGCCCCATATTATAACATTGAGGTTACAAGCATATATGGAATTTCTTTGTTTTTATATGCATTTAAGTATAGTAAATGTTTGATAGAATTTTGTATTTGATTTACTCTATTTTTTAGACAAAACAATAAAAATACTATGTAACATAATATTTAAATGCTAAAATATAAGTAAAGTATAAAATATAAAAATAAAATACATTATCAGATATTGATTTAGTATTTTTTTAAATGTGTCTGGATATATGGAGGAAAGAAATGAGTAATATTAATAATGATACTAATTTAGGAATGATAAGAAAAGCGAAATTAGAAGATTTAGAAACTATAGTAAAATTTAATTACAATCTAGCAAAAGAAACAGAGGATAAAGAACTTAATTTAGAAATTCTAAGCAATGGTGTTAAAGCGATGATAGAAGATTCATCAAAAGGGCAATACTATGTTTATGAAGTGAATGATAGAGTAGTTGGACAAATTATGTTTACATATGAATGGAGTGATTGGAGAAATGGTATGTTTCTCTGGGTACAAAGTGTATATGTAGATTCTGAGTATAGAAAAAAAGGCATTTACAAGAAGTTGTATCATAATGTTAAGAATATATGTGATAATAATGATGGAATAGCTGGCATAAGATTGTATGTAGAAAAAGAAAATATAAATGCCAAAGCAACATATGAGTCACTTGGGATGAGCGAATGTAATTATAATATGTATGAATATGAAAAATAATTAGGAGTGATAAGATTACTGCCTAGGTTCTAAGTTAACGGAAAGCTGCAATTTTCATTAAAGACAGCTTCTATAAGTTTTGTTTATATATCGATGAACATATTAACAAAGTTGCAAAACTTTAAGTTCATATCTTCACTAGAAATCATAAATATATTTGTGGAGAAAACATTTGAAAATGAGCTGTTAAAGGTTCTTAGCTGTAGGTTGTTCCAATTTAGCTTGTCAAACTGAAAGTTGGAGCATGCTAAAGTGGATGCAACCAGCTGCTTAGAACCTTCAGCGATATTTTCATAGCTTTTCGGAATCAAAATATTTATGATTTCGGCAAGTTACCACATAAATATAGTTTTAAAGTTTGATATATATATATAAATCATATTTTACAATAGAAGGGAAGTGAGAATTAAAGGAGAGCGTATTAAATCCTCTCTTTTAATAATATTATGAATAATAAAAAGATAGTAAGAGATGGACATATGCACTCGCCATATTGTCCTCATGGAACTAAAGACAGCTTTGAAATGTATGTTGATAAAGCATTAATAGAGGGATTAGAGGAAATAACATTTACTGAACACATGCCATTTCCGTGTTATTTTATAGATGACAAAGAATTTCAAGATGAATGTGCTCCAAATGAAGAAGCAATACAGAAGTATTTTAAGGATGTTGAGGAAATAAAATTAAAATATAAAGATAAAATTAAAATAAATATAGGACTAGAAGTTGATTTTGTTGATGGATATGAAGAGGAAACTAAAAAACTTCTTAATTCCTATGGTTCAAAATTAGAAGATGGGCTACTTTCTGTACATTTTATAAAAATGGGTGATGAATATGTTGCTATTGATGGAAAAGAAGGCTTTGAAAGAGCTTTAGAGTTTTATGGTACCACTGAAAAAGTTTATGATAAGTATTATGAGACTTTGCTTAAGGCAATAAAATCTGACTTAGGTAAGTATAAGCCTCATCGTATAGGACATCCAAATTTAATTAGGATTTTTAATAAATTATACCCATTAGAATATAAAAACAAAGAACTTTTAGAAGAAATAGTAAGAGAAATTAAATCAATGGATTATGAAGTGGATGTAAATACAGCAGGCCTTAGAAAGCCATATTGCGGTGAAATCTATGTGTCAGATATATTTAAACAGTTGATAGATGAATACGGGGTTAAAAAAGTATATGGATCAGATTCTCACACAGCAAGTGATGTTGGAAGAGATTTTGATAAAGAATAAATTTCAGATATCAGCAGTAAAACTATATTTAGGAGTGAGATATGTCATTAGAAGGTATTAATTTTATTAAAGAAATTACATCTTTTATTTTTGTTGATGATAAACCAGAAAAGTGTGATATTATTTTTGTACCTGGCAGCTCATGGTCGGAGCCAGCAGAAAAAGCTTCAAAACTTTGGTTAGAGGGATATGCACCATATATACTTCCATCGGGAAAATATAGCATGTCAAAAGGATACTTCCCAGGACCAATAACTAAGGCTGAAATATATAATGGAGCATATAACACTGAATGGGAGTTTATGAGAGATATAGCCATATCAAATGGAGTTAATAGTAGTTCAATATTAAAAGAAGATAGTGCAACTTGGACAAAGGAAAATGCCTTTAAGTCAAAGGAAGTTACTGATAACTATAATTTAGATATAAAAAAGGCTATAATATGTTGCAAATCGTTTCATGCAAAGCGATGTCTCATGTTTTATAGTTATGCATATCCAAAGACAAAATTCTTTGTATGTCCAATAGATGTAGACGGAATAACTAAGGAAAATTGGTTCAAAACTGAGAATGGAATTGATAAGGTTATGGGAGAGTTATCGCGTTGTGGAGGACAGCTTAAGAAAGCAGTTCCTACCTGGTCCTAAATGTTATAATAATTCTAAAAATATTACAAGAATTTTAGCCTTGATTGTGAATTGTGAAATGTGCATTGTGAATTGCAACATATATATACTCTGAAAATTAAACTTAGCAGAATCAACATTAAACTATAATGTAATAAGAAATAAATGATTTTATAAAAAATGAATAGCATTGATTATAACGTATATATTATAGATCCCATAGGTAGCTTTATAGCGACTTATGGGATTATCTATTTTTGAAAGTTTTAATATTTTATAAATATAGTGAAAAAATATATGCTATTTTGTAACAATAATTTTATTACTGAATAAAGTGGCTATATAGATTGTTATATATTTAGTGTTAATAGAAAGTTGAAATATATTGTTTGAATTGACAATATATAGATGAAGTTTTATATTATATATAGATAGATGTCTATATAGAAGGAGTGGAACAGAATGAATTACGATGAGAATTCAAAGATTTTCAAAGCATTATCGGATTCAAGTAGGTTGAAAATAATTGATATATTATCATGTGGTGAAAGATGTGCTTGTGATATTCTTGAGTATTTTGATTTTACGCAGCCAACCTTGTCTCATCATATGAAAGTTTTAAATGAATGTGGTCTTGTAGAAGTAAGAAAGGAAGGGCTTTGGAATTATTATCGCCTGAATCTAAACAATTGCAATAAACTTACCTTATTTATGATGAACCTTGTGACAGAAACAAAAGATTGCATTTGTAAAGATAAAGTGAAACTTAATTCAGGCAAGGGTTGCTCCCTGACTGAATTTTAGTTGAACCTATGCCCTCAAGGGGCACCTCGTCCAGGAGCTTAGTGCCAATTACACAGCCTATAAAGAGGAGGTGTTAGTGGCAATTAGTTATCGGATAAAAGTAAATGTACTTGTAAATAAGAATGTAAAAACTAAGTATGTCTGTAAATCAAATTTAAGTATAAAAAATTATGATTGTAAAGGAGTTAATAAAAATGAAAAAAATGATTATTTTTGATCCAGCTATGTGTTGCTCAACAGGTGTTTGCGGGCCATCTGTAGATAAAGAATTATTAAGAGTTGCAACTGCACTTAATACTTTAAAAAACAAAGGTATAGTAGTGGAAAGACACAATTTAACAAGTAATCCTCAAATATTTGTAGATAATAAAGTGATAAATGAAATTTTAAACACTAAAGGTGTTAATGCTTTACCTGTAACTATGGTAGATGGAGTAGTTGTTAAGGAAGGAAGTTATCCTACTAATGAAGAATTTTGCACCTTATTAGAAATACCAGCAGATACTTTAAAGCTTAATATAAAGAAAGCTAGCATAAAAAAGCCTGCTAAAAGCTGTGGATGTAAAGGTGGATGCTGCTAATAAGATTTTAGGCACACTAAAACAAATTGGTACACTTAAGTAGAAGGGAAGAGTAAATTATGTTGAAACTGTTTGATATTGAAAAGCTGAACTTAACTAAGTATCTATTTTTTACTGGAAAAGGTGGAGTAGGAAAGACTTCAACAGCTTGTGCTGTGGCTGTGAATTTAGCGGATCAAGGAAAGAAGATTATGCTTGTAAGCACTGATCCAGCATCAAATCTTCAAGATGTATTTAATACAGAGCTAAATAATAAAGGCGTTCAAATAAAGGAAGTTCCAAACTTAACTGTTGCAAATTTTGAACCAGAAGCTGCAGCAGCTGAATATAGAGAAAGTGTAATAGCCCCATATAGAGGAAAGTTACCACAAGCAGTTATAGATAATATGGAAGAACAATTATCAGGTTCATGTACCGTTGAAATTGCTGCATTTAACGAATTTTCAGGAATGATAACTGATGAAAAAGTATTTAATGAATATGATCATATTATTTTCGATACTGCACCAACAGGTCATACTTTAAGAATGTTACAATTGCCTTCTGCATGGAGTAATTATATTGATGAAAGCACTCATGGAGCGTCATGTTTAGGTCAGCTTGCAGGACTTGAAGAAAAGAAAGAAATGTACAAAAGTGCAGTAGATACTTTGGCTGATGGAGAGAAAACAACGCTTATACTCGTATCTCGTCCTGAAACCTCTCCGTTAAAAGAGGCAGAAAGAGCTTCTAGTGAACTTCAAGAAATCGGTGTAAATAATCAAATATTAATTATAAATGGTGTGCTTCAAAATCATGATGATGAACTATCAAGTGCTATTTATGAAAAGCAGCAAAAAGCTTTGATCAATATGCCAGCTAAATTTAATAATATAGAGACTTTTGAAATTCCTCTAAGACCGTATAATATAACAGGTCTTGAGAATGTAAGGGCTTTCCTTAAAAAAGATTATATTAAAATAAGTGAGGAATCTTTAAATCCAGTGGCTATGCCAAAATTAAAAGATGTCATTGAGGATCTATATAATAGCAGCAAAAAAGTTATCTTTACAATGGGTAAAGGTGGAGTTGGCAAGACAACCATAGCAGCAGCTGTAGCACTAGGGCTTGCTAAAAAAGGTAAGAAGGTTCACTTAACAACTACTGATCCGGCCGCTCACTTAAAATTTGTATTAGATGAAGGCTATGGAATATCTTTAAGTAATATTGATGAAAAAGAAGAACTAGAAAAGTACAGACAAGAGGTACTAGGTAAGGCAAAAGAAAACAATATGACTGATGAGGATATCGAATATATTGAAGAAGATTTAAGATCACCTTGCACTCAAGAAATAGCAGTATTTAGAGCTTTTGCTGAAATTGTTGAAAGGTCAGAAAATGAAGTCGTAGTAATAGATACAGCTCCAACAGGTCATACTTTGCTTCTTTTAGACTCAACAGAAAGTTATAATAAAGAAATTTCTAGATCAGAAGGGGATATACCAGAATCAGTTATAAAGTTGTTGCCTAGATTAAGAAACGAAAAAGAGACTGAAGTTGTTATAGTAGCTTTAGCTGAAACAACTCCTGTTTATGAAGCCATGAGACTTCAAAAGGATTTAGATAGAGCAGAGATTCACAGCAAATGGTGGGTAATAAATTCAAGTCTTTATGCAACTAATACTACTAATGAAATATTAAAGGTTAAAGCAAGTAATGAAATTCAATGGATAAACAAAGTTGATGAAATTTCTAATGGAAACTTTGCAGTGATAGAGTGGAAAGCAGAAGACGTAAGAGGAAATAACCTAATTAACTTAATCCAATAAAATTACTTTAAGGAGAGATAAAAAAGATGAAAACAAAAGTTGCATTTATATGTGTGCACAATTCATGCAGATCACAAATGGCGGAGGCCCTAGGAAAATTTTATAGAAGTGATGTTTTTGAAAGTTATTCTGCAGGAACAGAAACTAAACCTCAAATAAACCAAGATGCAGTAAGGATCATAAAGGATTTATACAATATTGATATGAATGAAACTCAAAAATCAAAGCTTTTATCAGACATACCAGAAGTTGATATAGTAATAAAAATGGGATGCAACGTTGTATGTCCAATTCTACCTGGAAAGCATATAGAAGACTGGGGATTAGATGATCCGAGTGGAAAAAGTGATGAAGAATTTATAAAAACAGCTAAAACAATAGAAGAAAAGGTAAAAGAACTAGCTAGAAGAATTGAAAATAAGGAAATCAAATTAGACTAGTAAATTAAAAATAGGGGGATTTTTAAAATTGAGTAATAAATCATCGAGATTATCATTCTTAGATAGATATTTGACTCTTTGGATATTTGTTGCAATGGCACTAGGGATACTGCTAGGATGGGGAATGCCATCATTATCACAGGGACTCGCAAGTTTATCTGTTGGAACAACATCAATACCAATAGCTATAGGCCTTATTGTTATGATGTATCCACCACTTGCTAAAGTAAATTATAAGGAACTAGGAAAAGTATTTAAAAATCCAAAAGTTCTAGGATTATCGTTAGTACAAAACTGGTTTATTGGGCCAGTATTAATGTTTATACTTGCTTTTGTATTTTTAAAATCTGATTCAGAATTAATGACTGGACTTATCCTTATTGGACTTGCTAGATGCATAGCAATGGTAATTCTTTGGAACAGCTTAGCAGATGGAGATAGTGAGTATGCTGCAGCATTAGTAGCATTTAATTCAATATTTCAAGTAGTATTTTATTCTGTATTTGCATACTTTTTTATAACTGTACTTCCACCTATATTCGGCCTTACAGGATATGAAGTTCATATTTCCATGGGAGAAGTGGCAACGTCTGTTGCGATTTATCTTGGTATTCCTTTCTTACTAGGAATGTTTACTAGACTTATACTAGAACCTATGAATGGAACAGAATGGTATGTAAAAAAGTTTGTTCCTAAAATTAGTCCATTAGCTTTAATAGCCTTATTATTTACAATTGTAGTTATGTTCATGTTTAAAGGAAAATATATTGTAGAATTACCTTTAGATGTTATTAAAGTAGCGATACCACTTGTAATATATTTCATAGTAATGTTTTCTGTATCATTTTACATTAGTTATAAGTCAGGCATAGATTATCATAAGACTACTACTTTATCTTTTACAGCTGCAAGTAATAACTTTGAACTTGCAATAGCAGTTGCAGTAGCAGTATTTGGAATTGAATCAAAGGTTGCTTTTGCAGCAGTAATAGGACCACTAATTGAAGTGCCAGTAATGATAGGACTAGTAAATGTAGCATTGTATTGGGGAAGAAAATACTTCTCATACTCTAAATAGAAACTTTTAATCATATACCACCTACATTAGAATATTTTTCGATAATTAGAAATTACTTTAATATATATTAAATGAATACATTTCATTTGAATAATTTCTGGAAAAATAAAGATCTCTTAAAATGAGGTCTTTATTTTTTTAGTATTTATATTTATTTCTACAATTTGTCTACGAGTCTTTATGCAAAAAAGGAATACAATGCATAAATAATGTAACATAAATTACTCATTATTCATAAAATATGTTAAAGGCAACAAACTTATGATAAGGAGGAATTGATATTATGTCAGTTCAATCAGGACAAATAGAGATTACTAAGACTGCTTCACCAAGTTTATCTAAAGTAGGAGATACTGTTGCATATACAATAAAAATATGCAATATAGGAAGCACGTCATTACAGCTTGTTAATGTTAATGATCCCTTACTAGGAGGAGATATTACAAGTAATTTTAAGCCGATTCTTGCACCTGGGGAATGTGATACAGTTACAATAAATTATGTAGTTGCTGACCTTGGAGTAGATCCGCTTATAAATACAGTAACAGCTAATTATGTTACAGCTTTAAGTGTTAGCGAAAGTGTCGCTGTTAATTTATTTCAGCCTTCTGTTAGAATAGTTAAGAGTGGACCAGCTTATAGTAAAGTAGGAGATACTATAACTTACACCTATGTAATTACTAATACAAGTTCAGCTGATTCGCCTAATCTTATTTTAAATAGTGTTGTAGATGTTATTAATAATATTCCAACAGATCTTACTCAAACAGCAATAAATGCTGGAGCATCTAATTTAGCGCCAGGGGCATCTGTTACTTTCCAAAGCACTCATTTAGTGACTGCTAGCGATCCTAATCCGCTAATAAACACTGTAGTTGCCACTTATAATCCATCTGGATATTCAAATATAATTTCTGACTATGATAATCATTTGGTAGCATTAGTAAATCCAAGCTTCACAGTAGAAAAAATTTGTATATCAGGAGCAGCTGTATCAGGTGGAACAGCAACATTTAGAGTTAATGTCACTAATACTGGTGATGTACCATTAAATATATCAGCCTTAGATCAAGGTAAAGTATATACAAGTAATGGACTAGCACCAGGATCAACTTTCACATTTACTGTTCCTGTTACTGTTCCTGTAGGTCAGTGTGGCGGTAGTGTAACAAATGATGTTTTTGTTGTAGTAACACTTCCAGAAATATATGGACTTTCAAACACTTATACAGGAAGTGCAAGTGCAACTTGCCCAATTGTTACACTAGGTAGAACTAGAGGATTCTGGGGAAATAATAATGGTCGTGCGATTCTTGATCCAAATGGTGATGGAATAATTAACAATCCTGTAACAATCGGTAGTGGTCCTCGATCACTTTTTATCAATACAATTGCTTTGTCTGATATTATATTAGCAGGAAATTACTGTAGTCTTCCAGGAAGTCCATGTCAAAATAATTTGAGTGATAGTTTAAAACCAAATACACTTGGAGTTCTCATGGCTCAAACATTAGCTTTGACTTATAATATTAATTATATCCAATGCTATAGTGGCCAATTGGTAAGTACTCTTGGTTGTGGTAATTTACTAATGCCAGTTGGACTACCTTCTAACTCAACAGTAAATGATGTATTGAATGCAGCAAATATTTTAATTGGAAATACTACTGCTTCTGGTACAGTCACTCAAGATCAAGCAAGTGCAATGATTAATTTAATTAATTGTCTAAATAGAGAAACTTTCTAATTATAATCTCTTGTATTTGGGAGTTATTAAATTTATTCTTTGCAAATTGTAAAATGAAATTAAACTAATAAAAAATCCATAGTGACCATTCCATTCCGTGTTATGATTTAATAGCTAAACCAAAGTATACGAGGAGGATAATCACTATGGACCATGCAAATAATAACACAGAACTATGTAAGAGTAAAAAAACTCATGATTATTTATTTGTATTATCATAGTATAAGATAAAGAAATGGTTAAAACGTTTCTGTTTGATCAAACAGATTTTTTATAATAGAATAATTAGAAGTATAGGCTTTGACAATCAGCACTTAACATAACTTAGAAGGAGTTTTGAAAGCATTATGAAATATTCTTATGAAGAAGGTAACTTTAGAAAAGGAGATATATTGAGGATTACTATTGACAGAAAGGTAAATATTTATTTATTAGATAGTGATAATTTTATTAGATATAGAAATAATAATAGTTTTAAATACTATGGCGGTCCAGTTGATAGCTCGCCTTATAACATTACAGTTCCGAGTTCTGGTCACTGGTATATTGTTATAGATTTAGGCGGAGGGGCAGGAATTCTAAACTATTCCATAAAAGTATTTAGATAAAATACATATGCACTAATCCACCGAAAGTAGAAACATTGTTATTTCACAGGACTATGAAAATTTCGCTGAAAGTTCTAAATTGTAGGTTGCACTACTAATGCTTGCTCCCAATTTCATTGTGACAAGCGTTAGTTGAACAACCTACAATTAAGAGCTTTTAACAGCTCATTTTCAATGCCTGCTGCATAAAAATGTTTCTACTTTCTAGTGTGGTATTTATTGCAAAGCATGAATCAAATTCTTAAGTTGTTTATCTATGCATTAATAGGCATGATTTAGCTTTAGCGTACGTTTAGATATTGCCCAAATAATACTTCATCATAATTCTAAAATATTAAAAGAATTTTAAGGGGAATTGCGAATTGTGAAATGCGCATTGTGAATTGCAACATATATAAATTTATATTAAATTTTTGTGGTATTTTAAAATAAGTAAATGGATTTTGTTTTACATTGACAATAATAGGATAAATATATTATTATATACAAAATATCTAAAATGTAAAAGGAGTAAGATAAAATGGCATATTATTTTAATGAACCATCCCATACTTTTGGAGAATATTTATTAGTACCAGGTTACTCTTCTGTAGACTGCATACCACAAAATGTAAGTTTGAAAACACCTCTTGTTAAGTTTAAAAAAGGTGAAGAATCACCACTAAGCATTAATATACCTTTAGTTTCGGCTATAATGCAGTCAGTGTCAGATGATAAAATGGCAGTAGCTTTAGCAAAAGAAGGCGGAGTTTCATTCGTATATGGATCTCAGTCAATTGAAAATGAAGCTGCTATGGTTGCAAGAGTTAAGAACTATAAGTCAGGCTTTGTTACTAGTGATTCTAACATCAAACCTGATACTACTTTAGAAGAAGTTGTAGAAATAAAAGAGAGAACAGGACATTCTACTATGGCAGTTACTGAAGATGGGACTCCAAATGGAAAACTTCTTGGAATTGTAACAAGTAGAGACTATAGAATAACTAGAATGGATTTAAGTACAAAGGTTTCAGAATTTATGACACCTTTTAGTGAACTTATATATGCTGATGCTAATATAAGTTTGAAAGAAGCAAACAACATTATTTGGGATAATAAATTAAATATGCTGCCATTAGTTGATAAAGATCAAAAGTTAAAATACATGGTATTCCGTAAAGATTATTCAGCTAATAAGGAGAATTCAAATGAGCTTATTGATTCTCAAAAAAGATACATAGTTGGGGCAGGTATTAATACTAGAGATTATGCTGAAAGAGTACCAGCATTAATAGAGGCTGGAGCAGATGTATTATGTATTGATTCATCTGAGGGATTTTCAGAATGGCAAAGAATAACAATTGATTATATACATAAGAATTTTGGAGAAAATATAAAAGTCGGAGCTGGAAATGTTGTTGATAGAGACGGGTTCATGTTTTTAGCAGAAGCAGGAGCAGACTTTGTTAAAGTTGGAATCGGCGGTGGATCTATCTGCATAACTCGTGAGCAAAAGGGTATAGGCAGAGGGCAGGCAACGTCTCTTATTGATGTAGTTAAAGCTAGAGACGAATATTTTGAAAAGACAGGAGTTTATATTCCTGTATGTTCTGATGGCGGTATTGTTCATGACTATCATATTACCTTGGCATTGGCTATGGGTGCAGATTTTATTATGTTAGGAAGATATTTCTCTAGATTTGATGAAAGTCCAACTAATAAAGTAAATATAAATGGAAACTACATGAAAGAGTATTGGGGCGAAGGCTCTAATAGGGCAAGAAATTGGCAAAGATATGACCTTGGTGGAGATAAGAAATTATCTTTTGAGGAAGGTGTTGATTCATATGTTCCATACGCTGGAAGTTTAAAAGATAATGTAAGTATAACACTTAACAAAGTTCGTTCTACAATGTGTAACTGTGGTGCTCTTACTATTCCAGAACTTCAAAAGAATGCAAAAATAACATTAGTTTCTGCAACAAGTATTGTAGAAGGAAGTTCTCATGATGTAATGTTAAAAGATAATCACTATAATGCTCAACAGTAAAGAGAATATACTATGAGGTAATTTCAAACTTACAAGATGCAGTCCAACTGTTTCGCAAGGAATTATAGAGAGTTTGCAAATTAAAATATGAAATTACTAGTAGTTAATATCAAATTTTTAAATAATAAAAATTAAAATTGACATTCTTTAATCCATGTCATATTATATAGTATATAGATTTCATTGGAAGGAAGTATTTTTGTGAGTGTTTAGTATCTTAATTATAGTAATTTAATATTAATTCAAAAATGAAGTGTTTTATACTTTTATTTGTTGTTGAATTAATTATAACTATTAAAAGATACGAGCCACGAATTTGCTTTCAAAAGATAGGTATATTTCTATCTTTATTTAATGTTGAATTTTTAGCTGTGGAGGTATCCACAGCTTTTTTTGTTTTATGCTTTGGCATTCAGAAAACTAACTGCTAAGCGGGATGTCCTGACTTATTTAAGAATTTAAATTATATGTATTGCAAAATTACTATCCATAATAATTCTAAAAATCTTGGAAGAATTTTAGCGGTAATTGTGAATTGCAACATATATGTTCGATGAATGGTATACATTGCATTAAATATTAGTTTGCTGAGTAGCTCAATTTTGAAATCTATAACCTTATTCGTGGCTTGAATATATAAGAAAAGGAAATAAAAGAATGAATAATGCCACATTAGAAAAATTAAATTATAAAGAATTAAAAGACATAGTAAAATTATATTGTGTAAGTAACTTGGGAAAAAAGTTGATTGATAAATTAGTTCCAAGTAATAATATAAAACAAGTAAGAAGAATGATTAAAGAAACTTCTGAAGGGAGAAGGCTAATAGATGCATCTTACCATATGCCTCTTGAAGGAGTTTTTGATATATCTCCATTAATTGAAAAAATAGAAAAAGGTGGAGTGTTGGAACCATCAGAAGTGATTACAGTAGGAGATTTTCTCAGAGGATGCAGAAAAGTAAAAGCGTTCGTTAAAGATAAAGAAGGATATGCAGAAACCTTAAGTGCATATGGAGAAAATATTACAGATTTAAAATATATTGAGGATGAAATAAATATGGCTATTAGAGGAACCATTGTTGATTCTAATGCTACAAAAGAACTTAAAAAAATTCGTAGAAGCATTGAGCTCTGTGAAGAAAAAATAAAAGAAAAGATAGAGAAATTTATTAAGAATCCAAGCAATAAAGAGTATATGCAAGAATTTTTTGTTAGTATAAGGAATGGAAGATATACGTTTCCTATTAAAGCTGCTTATAAAAATCATATACAAGGTACTATAGTTGAAGCTTCTTCAAAAGGCACTACAGTGTTTATGGAACCAGCTTCAGTCTCAAAATATACAACTGAATTAATAGCTTTAAAGGCTGAAGAGAGTGTTGAAGAATACAAAATATTATCTACCTTAAGTGAAATGATTTTTCAAAAGCATCAAGAAATAAAAATAAATATCGAAGTTATTTCAGAGTATGACATGATACTTGCAAAAGCAAAATATAGCAAGGAAATAAGCGGAATTGAGCCAAAACTCAATGATTATGGTTATATAAAAATAGTAAAGGGAAGATATCCATTAATTAAAGAGTGCGTTCCACTGGATTTTGAAATAGGAAATAAATATAGAAGCTTAATAATAACTGGTCCAAATGCAGGTGGAAAGACAGTTGTATTAAAAAGTGTTGGATTACTTACTTTAGCAGCATTAAGTGGATTTCATATAAGTGCACATGAAAATACTGAAATTGCAGTATTTGATGATATTTTTGTTGATATTGGTGATAATCAGAGTATAGAAAATGCTTTAAGTACATTTTCATCTCATGTAAAAAATTTAGCAGAGATTTTAAAAGAAAGCAGTAGAAATTCATTATTACTTTTTGATGAAATTGGAAGTGGCACAGAACCAAATGAAGGAGCCGCACTTGCTATTGCAATTTTAGAAGAATTTTATCATAAGGGATGTATTACAGTAGCAAGTACTCATTATGGGGAAATCAAAAATTTTTCGCAAAATCATCCGGACTTCGAAAATGCAGCTATGGAGTTTAAAAGAGATACTTTGGAGCCATTATATAAACTTCATATAGGAAAAAGTGGAGACAGCAATGCCTTATATATATCAAGAAAAATGGGTATTAGTGATAATATAATTGAAAAAAGTAGAAAATATATTCAAACAAAGGACTATAATTATAGTTTAGTAAAAGAAAGTAAAATTCCTAAAAGAGAAATAGAAAAATCTGAAACTCATGAGTATATTTATAAAGTTGGAGATAAAGTATTAATGTTAGATAAAGGTTCAAGTGGAATTGTCTATAAAGAAATTGATAGATTAAATAATATAACTGTTTTATTTAATAATGAATTTATAGAAGTAAACTATAAAAGAATTAAACTCGAAATTAGCGCAGAAGAATTATATCCTAAAGATTATGATATGAGTCAATTATTTTCAAGCTATAAAGAAAGAAAACTTAATAGAGATATTGAAAGAGGATCTAAAAAAGGACTCAAAAAGTTTAGAAAACAGGAAGGTATATAGATAAACAATATATAACCTAGGCTTATGCAATAATCCACCGAAAGTAGAAACATTGTTATTTCACAGGACTATGAAAATTTCGCTGAAAGTGCTAAATTGCAGGTTGCACAACTAATGCTTGCTCCCAATTTCATTGTGACAAGCGTTAGTTGAACAACCTACAATTAAGAGCTTTTAACAGCTCGTTTTCAATGCCTGTTGCATAAAAATGTTTCTACTTTCTAGTATGGCAGTATATTTTGATTAAAAGTTCAACATATACATTAAACAAAATTATACATGTATAATGATTTATTACAATGCATAAGTTTACTTTTGGATTTGTTTATCTATAAAAAACGGAAGAATATAAGAATATAAGAATTTAGGAATAAAGGAATTTAAGAATTTAAATTCTTAAGAAGGAAAGAAATTAAAAAGTTAAAAGTGAAAATATCGTTACAGAAAAAAATATAAAAAGTTAACAATTTATAATGTTTTCAATGCTTTGAATAATTATATGTAGTGTAAAAGTAATTCTTAATCATAATTCTAAAAATATTGAAAGAATTTTAGCTGTAATTGTGAATTGTGAAACTTGCATTGTGAATTGCAGCATATATATTAAAAAAGGTTATCTTATGAAGGTGTATAAACCAATAAGATAACTTCTTTTTATAAAAAACACAATGGTGTATTAATTCTTTCTAATTCAGGAAACATGTATCAAGTAAGCCTTTTTATTGGTAAATAATAATGCTATAATATGAACAGATTATTACGCATGTCATAGTGATAATTTTACTGTTACTGAATGAATTGGAGGAAACACATGAAGGAAAATTTGGAAGTTACATTAAAGCAAATGATTCATATCATTCATAGAGCTATTAATTCTGTGGATAAAAGGCTTTTGAATCATGGAGAAAAAGTTGCATATATAATGTTAAATTTATTAAAAGCAAAAGGAAATTATAATAATGAAGATATGCTTAAAATTTGCGTCATATCAATTTTTCATGATATCGGTGCATATAAGGTTGCGGAAAGAGATAAGCTTGTTGATATTGACGTAAAAACTCCATTTGATCATGCTATCTATGGTTCATTATTTATAAAATATTTTTCTCCGTTACCTAATTTATATAATATAGTTCTAAGCCATCATTTTACGTGTAAGTATTTTAAGGACAAGCACATGGATATTCTATCTAAAGAAGGAATGATATTAAGTTTTGCCGATTATATTGATAGGGTATATTTATCAAAAAAAGAATTAACGAAAGATTTTATTAGAAATCATGCAGAAGAATATTCAAATGAGTATATAGAATTATTGCTGGAAGCAGATAGAAAATTTAATTTTATTGAAAAATTAATAGATAAAACTTATGTTGATGAGTTGTATGATTTTTTTGGTACTAGAATACTTACAAGAGATGAAGTTGTATCATATAGTAAAATGTTAGCTTATTCAATTGATTTTAGAAGTGAAGCAACAGTTAAACATACTATATTAGTAGAAGCTGTAAGTTATCAAATTGCAAAGTTGTGTGGGGTAGATGAGAAAACTTTATCAAAAATTAAAGTGGCAGCTGCACTTCATGATATAGGAAAGATTGCTATTCCAGTAGAAATTTTAGAAAAGCCCGGTAAACTTACAGACGAAGAGTTTGAAATTATGAAAAGCCATGCTATTATAGGATATGAGATTTTAAGTGATCTAAATATAGATGATATAAGAGATATAGGAACATTTCACCATGAGAAGTTAGATGGTGCGGGTTATCCGTTTGGACTAAAAGGAAATCAATTAACTAAAGAAATGAGAATAGTAGCAATAGGGGATATTACTAGTGCCTTGTTAGGTGTAAGAAGCTATAAGGAGGAATTTAGTAAAGATAGAATAATAAAAATTCTAAATAACATGGCTAAGGATAATAAAATTGATTTACATATTACTAATTTGCTTATAGATAATTATGATTTTATAATTGATGAGGCAAAAAAACAAGCTAGTGATTTAATGGCAAAGTATTTGAATATAACGACTGAATATAAACAATTATTAAAGAAATTTTCGTAAAAATGAGTAAATATCATATGATCCCAAGCAATTAATTATATGTGCTATATAACTAATTGCTTGGGATTTTTAGTTGAAAAGTTATTTTTCATAGAATTTCTAAATTTCTTTAGAAATTCTTTCGATTTAATTGTAAACTATCTTTATTTTTCAATTGTATATTTTACTTGTAGCTAATCAGTATATAAAAAATAATGCGTTGTATTTGAGGTTATAACTTTTGTTTTAATTTAACGTTTGGATTACTAGGAGCTTAAATGCAAATCTGTTATTGCAGAATATATCATCTAAGAATAGGAGGGGTTTATGGGAGAATCTTTAATTCTATAATTTACAATCTTGAATTTTATAAAAATAAGATTAGTAGGAAAGTATATTTATGAGTTTGGAAATGCTTCACATATGATATATAATAAATTTTATGTGAATTTTATTCCAAGTTAAATAAGAATAGGAATTTTAATATGTATTATAAGATTAATTAAATATATATTGCAAAGATAATTCTTCATGACCATTCTGAAAATATTGCAAGAATTTTAGCTGCAATTATGAAATGTGCATTGTGAATTGCAACATATATATGAATTAATTTCTATTTGTAAATTATAGTAAGTGAGGGTGTTAAAGAGTAATGAATTTTTATAATGTTTTAGTAGTTGAAGATGAAAAAGAAATATGTGATGGAATAGAGATATACTTGAAAAACCAAGGCTACAATGTTTATAGAGCAAGCAATGGAATAGAAGGATTGGAGATAATAGAAAATCAAACTTTGCATTTAGCAATAGTTGACATAATGATGCCGAAGATGGATGGAATAACAATGGTGATGAAACTCCGTGAGAATTATGATTTTCCTGTAATAATGCTCACTGCAAAATCGGAGGAAATGGATAAAATTCTAGGACTTAATATTGGAGCGGATGATTATGTAACTAAGCCATTTAATCCAATGGAGTTGATAGCTAGAGTCAATTCGCAGCTTAGAAGATATTCAAAATATTTAAGTGTTGTAAGTGGAGCTGAACAAAAAAGTAATGTATTTTCAATTGGTGGTCTAGAGTTAAACACTGATACAAAAGAAGTGATTCTTGATGGAGAATTAATAAAAGTTACACCAATAGAATTTAAAATATTACAATTGTTAATGAAAAATCCAGGAAGAGTTTTTTCAGCAGAAGAAATATATGAAAAAGTGTGGAATGAGGAAGCCATAAATACTGATACAGTAATGGTTCACGTCAGGAATATAAGAGAAAAAATAGAGATTGATACAAAAAATCCAAAATATTTAAAGGTGGTATGGGGAGTTGGATACAAAATTGAAAAGCAGTAAAAAATCATATGTTACAAATCTAGTAACATTTATTATATTTTTAATAATGTCAGTAGGAATATTTAATATTTATCCAAACATGAGGGGATGGGCAAAAGCGGAGCCTAAATCTCCATTTGAAGAAGATGATTTCTTAAGAACTATTTATAAAAATGATTATGTTTTATATAAAGATCTTGTAGGACAGACAAATCATGAGGAATTATCAGGTGATAAAATTTATATATCATCCTATGATACACATAATGATACTGAGGATAATATTATTCGAAATTTTAACTATGAACTCAGTGAGTGGAAGAATAACTTGAGCAATAACTATAAAAATCTTGATTATTTAGTGTATAGTGATGATGCAAATATTACAAATACAAATAATAATTTAGAGGAATTAATATCTGATAGTGAAGTCAATAATTTAAAGGATAAGTATTCGTGGTACATGACCGTAAAATATGATAATACTGGATTAATGTCAATAAGTAATGTTTACGGAGCTGATGTAAATATCGTAAAGAATGCATTTTCAGGCCTAAATATAAGAGAAATTTGGGGTTATCCTCTTATTACTCAAGATAATGTCAAATTTAATTCTATTAAGAATGTAACTTTCATTTATGGAATTCCTAAAGACCTTAAATATACAGATGGTTTAAGCAGAATGATAGATGAATCACAAAATCAAATTAATATTGCAGCTGTGGTAACTATCATCTTAGGAATAGTAAGTGTTATATTAATACTTAGTTTACTAATTCCTTATAAAAAAGGGAAAGAAGTATTTGGAATTAAATATTTCTCGAAAATTCCTTTTGAGATTAATTGCTTTATTTTTGGGATAGGTGGAATTGTCATTGGAACTGTATTAGTGCATACAGTTATAGAAACATTAAGAAATAGATTAGCTGTAGATTTAATTGGCTCAAGAATGGATAAAAATCTTGAAGGTTTTACAGTGATTTCAGTAAATATAATTATGTGGATGGCAGCTATTTATATTATATTTGCAGGTGTAATGTTATTAAAAAGCATAATAAATTTTGGAGTAATTAAATACTTAAAAGAAAACTTATTAATAATTAAGATTTCTAGGCAGATTAAAAAGCTATTCAGTAATGTATTTAATTATATAGGGCATATAGATTTAAATGATAAATCCAATAAGTTCATTATAAAAGTTATTGGCGTAAATTTGATAATAATGTTAATCTGCTGTATTTTCTGGTTTTTGGGAATAGTAATAGCGTTAATTTATAATATAATATTATTTTATTCAATTAGAAAACAATATGGAGATATAAGGAATAAGTTTAGTATACTTTTAAATGAAGCAGATAGAATTGCTGGTGGTGATCTAGAAGTAGAAATAGAGGATGATTTAGGATTATTCAATCCACTAAAAGATAGAATTGAAAAAATAAAAGATGGTTTGAAAAAAGCGGTAAATGAAGAGGTTAAAAGTCAGAGAATGAAGACGGAACTTATTTCAAATGTTTCTCATGATTTAAAAACACCCCTTACTTCAATAATAACTTATACTGATTTATTAAAAAAAGATAATTTAACTGAAGAAGAAAGAAAATCGTATATTGATACAATTGATAAAAAATCACAAAGATTGAAATTCCTAATTGAAGACTTGTTTGAAGTAAGTAAGGCTACTAGTGGAGATATTAAGCTAAACTTAGTGAATGTAGATATTGTGGAATTAATGAGACAAACGCAAATTGAATTGGATGATAAAATAAAGGATTCAAAGTTAATATTAAAAAATAGTTACCCTGCAAGTAAAGTGATATTAAATCTTGATAGCCAAAAAACCTTTAGAATTTTTGAAAATCTAATAATAAATGTAGTCAAATATGCTATGAAGGGATCAAGAGTATATGTAGACATAATAGATCATGAGAAAAATGTAGAGATTACAATAAAAAATATGTCAGCAGAAGAGTTGAATTTTGATCCATTTGATATTGTAGATAGATTCCAAAGAGGAGATAAATCAAGGAATACAGAAGGATCTGGTCTTGGTCTTGCAATTGCAAAGAGTTTTGTGGAAGTCCAAGGTGGAACTTTTAATATTGAAGTTGACGGTGATTTATTTAAAGTAATTATTATATTTAAGAAATAGATTTATAATAAAGTTCTTGATTAACTTACTCATCATTAAATAGTACTTTTATATATTTATGTTATAATATTATAAATAGTTTTAGTTAATGGAGGAGATATCATGTTTACTAAAGAGGAACTATTAGTAATTGAAGATGCTTTAAAAATTGCAGATGCTGAATATATCAAGTTAATTGATGAAAACAAGAATAACAAAAATAGAATGGTAGCATTTAATAGAAAGCAAAAGAAGTTATGGTTAGTTCAAAATAAATTAAAAAAGCTTATAGAAGAAAGCTAAAAATAGGAGTAGATTCATTATTTATATTTTATAAAGATGGATCTACTTTTTTATAAATAAACATTGCACAATAATACTACATATAATAAGTTTGCCAAAAAAAAGCCTGCATATTATAATATGTAGGTATGCAATTGTTGTAAAATACTTAATTAGAAGTTATAAAGAGGAGAAAAATATATGAATAAATTATTTCAAATTAAAGATTTAGAGTTTTATGAAGAGGATTTTGTTGATGATATAAAAGACTATGAAGACATAATTGGTATTATTGATGAATTAAGTGAAAATTTAAGTTATGAGATTATAGAGATTGCAGGTTCCAATGGATGTTGTGATAAGACAAAGAAAAATTATCTAGTTGAGATAATTGGATATATTGATGAAAATGATGAGTTTATTACTAAAGAGGAGAGAGACGCCTTAGGAGTTATGGATCTAAATAAGAGATTCGATTTATTTGTTATAACAGTACATAAGTGTACAGCATGTAATAAGTGGGTAATTTCTATATTAGAATAATTATAGGATAATTAGCTGTTGATACAGCTTTTTCTTTTATAAAATGAATTAATGTATAAGAAGGGATGTAAAACAATTGGGGAAGCATAGTAATAGAAATACTCAAAGATTTAAAATTTGTTTAATGCTAATTTCACTTATAGTACAGCTATTTGTCAATATAAATACTTTTAATATTAAAGTTAATGCTGCTGAAATAAATAGTAAATTAGATGAAATATATATATCTGAATCTAATTACAATGAAGATATGAAAAGTAAAGTCGAACCATATATAAAAAGTAAACTGGAATCTGGTTATATAGATGGAGATAAGGACGTTAAATTGTACTATGAGAAATACAATATAGAAAATGCAAAGGCTAATATAGTAATATCTCATGGATATACTGAGAGTTTAGAGAAGTATCATGAATTAATATATTATTTTTTAAAGGAAGGGTATAATGTTTTCGGAATTGAACATAGAGGTCATGGCAGATCAGGTACACTTGGAATAGCTGATAAAACCCAAGTGAATGTAGAGAAATTTGATCAGTATGTAACTGATTTTAAAAGATTTATGGATGAAGTTGTTATGCCAAATAATCAAGGTGAAAAGCTATTATTGTTTGCTCATTCAATGGGGGGGACTATTGGAGCAAAATTCATAGAGGATTACCCAGATTATTTTGATGCTGCGGTATTAAGTGCTCCTATGCTTGAAGTTAACACTGGAAATATACCAAAATTTCTAGCTGATATTATAGTAGAATTTGAAGTTGCTATTGGTAATGGTGGAAATTACGTTTTAGGTAAGAAACCATATACGCCAGAGTATAAGGAAAATGAGATTGGGACAAGTTCTTTGAATCGTTATAAATATAGTCATGATATAGTGGCTAATAACAAAGAACTTCAAAGAGGTGGTGCTAGCTATAATTGGACAAAAGAAGCCTTTGATACAACGAAGGAAATTATAAAACCAGAAAATGCATCAAAAGTAGAAATTCCAATATTATTATTTCAAGCTGATAATGATACTTATGTAAAAGCAGAAGGACAAAATAAATTCGCAAGTAGCGCAAAGAATTGCGAAATAGAAAAGATAGAAAACTCTAGACATGAAATATATTTAGAAAAAGATGAAATTCAAAAACCATATTTAGATGAATTATTAAATTTCTACGATAAAGTATAATTTTTAAAATAAAATATAGAAGCTTGTCTTTGCGTATAAAGACAAGCTTCTATTCATAATATACTATTCCATCATTGCTGCTAATTTTTTATTAAATAATAAGAATAATATTCCCATTATAATTGAAGTAGCAGCTATTCCAGCAAATATTTGTAAGTGTCCTAAAGTTTCTGTATAACCAGCAAGTCTTCCTGCTATTTGATTAGCAACAAAGCTGCTTAGAAGCCATACACCCATTAGGAAAGATGCAAGTTTAGCTGGCGCTAATTGACTTACCATTGAAAGTCCAACTGGTGATAAGCAAAGTTCACCAACAGTATGGAAGAAATAAGTTCCTACAAGCCATATCATGTTAGCTTTAATAGCAGTATCTTCTATATTTCCTCCTCTTTGCATAACAGCACCAACCATAAGTAAGAAACCAAGTCCTAATAGTATTGAACCTGTTGCCATCTTTTGAGGAATACTTAAGTCACCACTCTTGCTGCAAGCTAATTTGTACCATAGCTTTGATATAGGGATTCCAAGTATTAATATAAACAATGGATTTAATGATTGGAACCAAGATACTGGCACTTCCCATCCACCAACTGACCTATCTATAAAATCTTGTGTGTATATAGTAAGTGAACTTCCAGCTTGTTCAAAGCCTGTCCAGAATATTATAGCAAAAGCTGTTAATATTAAAATAACTGCAGTTCTATGTTTTTCTTTTGTAGTTAATGGTTTAGCCTTTGCCTTATTATCATTGGAATTAGATTTAGCTACACCTACAGGTGTTTTACCAATATCTCCAAGGAATTTGTTTGCTAATCCATTAAAGATTACTTGTCCTAAAATCATTCCAAGTCCTGCAACTAAGAAACCATATCTAAATCCGTAGTGTATAATTTCACCTGCTTGTGTAGTAGCCATTGTTTTTTCTGCTAATGTACCACATATAAGAGGTGCTAAAAATGATCCGGCATTTATTCCCATGTAGAAAATAGTGAAAGCTGAATCTTTTCTTTTATCGCCATCAGCATATAAATGACCAACCATTGTTGAAATATTTGGTTTAAAGAAACCATTCCCGATTATAAGTAAAAATAAACCTATGTACAATGTAGTCATACTTTGGTTTGAGAATAATGTTAACTGTCCAAGAGCTATTATTATTCCTCCAATGGTGATAGCTTTTCTTTGTCCTAAGTATCTATCTGAGATATATCCGCCTGCTAGTGGTGTAAGATATACAAGAGATGTGAAATTTGCATATATAGTCATTGCAGATACCTTATCTACACCAAGTCCACCTCTTATAAATTCTGTAGTTAAATACATTACAAGCAATGCTCTCATACCATAGTAACTAAATCTTTCCCACATTTCTGTAAAAAATAACATATACAGACCTGGAGGATGTTTCATTTTGCTTGATTCGTTTGATGAAACTTCTTTCATCGTTATATCACTGTCTTTTTTAAGTTCCATAATAAACCTCTTTCTTTGATATTTTATTAACATAACAATTTTAGCAACAAATTCGACAACTTGCAAATTTTTGCTTACAAAAATGTTAAATTATAACCTGTAATAGTGGTATTTATATGAAAAATTAAATATTCTATATAAAAAATTTAATAATAGAATCCCTAAAAACAGTTGTTAAATTAGCAATATATTAAAAAATGATAGCTTTTCATAAAAAAATCATATTTTTTGATATTAATAAAAAAATATGATTTTTTTATGTATTTTTAAAATTTGTTTACTAAGTTTTTATAAGAAATTATTGTACATAGTATGTTTATTCTTGGGACAGTATATATTTATACGATTAAAAAGGTGGTGAAATATAATTGATAAGAAAAATTAGTAATTTTATAATATGTTTTTTTATTATTTTTAGCATTCCTATAGATTCAAAGGCATCAGAAGATAGGGATTACAAAACAGAGATGAAGCAGGATATTTTGATTCTTATGTTATCATATCCTCAATATATAGTAGATGTGGAAAAGAAAAGTGATGATGAAGTTTATATAATTATGAAATCAGGTAAGAAAATTATTTATGATGATAAAAAGGAAAAAAATCATGAAGTAAAATTAACAAATCCTGATTTACAAGATATGTTAGAGCAAGACTACCCATTAGAAAAAAATACAGAAATCATGGATAAAAATTTTGATCCTGGTAGAGCTAGACATTATGAATTATTAAGCGAAGTGTATGGAAATTCTAAGGGAGCAATTGAAAAAAACTTAGCTAGTTTAAAGTATGGATATACTAATTATCAATTCAATAAGCAAAATAATGCTAATGCGTCTTTAGAAGCAGCTTTAAAAGAATTAATGCCTTTAGCAAAATCAAGATCAGATATAGGTAGTATACTTTACCCTGCAAGTGGAACATTTAATTACAGAGTTATATCTGGAACTGGAAGGCTAAGCCCACATTCATATGGAATAGCAATTGATCTTAAAAGTGATAAGAGAGATTATTGGAAGTGGAGTTCAGAAAAGGCTGGAAAGGAAAGACTATCAGACTACCCTAAGGAACTAGTGGAAGCATTTGAAAAGAATAATTTCGTGTGGGGAGGAAAATGGGGGCATTTTGATATATTGCATTTTGAATATAGACCAGAAATAATATTAAAAGCTAGATATTTTGCTAATTGGAATAACAATGATGAATGGTTCCAAGGTGTTCCTCTAAACGAAGAAACTAATAAGTATATTGAAATAATTAACAATAAATTGTAACTGAATGACTTAATTTAGAAAGGGGTATTATAGATGCGACTCTCTAAAATCAAAAAAAACAGGTCAAAATTTATGATCACCTTAGTATTCATTGTGTTTCTATCATTGATTACTAGTGATAAAAGTAGCATTGTATTTGCTGATGCTAGTACCGACAATGAGGTAAAAAGTATTGTAGAAAATATATTTGCAATAAAAAATAAAGCTATACTTAGCAAGGATTTGGATTCAATTAAAGCCTTATATGCTACTGATACTAGATATGGTCAATGGGCATATGAGTATGAGGAAAAAAAGGTTAAGTATGTTAATAACTGGGCTGAAAAGCAGGGAATACAATTTGTGGATATCGTTCCTAAAGTAGTAATCAAAAAATCGAAAATTGGAGACAATAAATGTTCTTTTAGTTTAATTTGTAATACAGAATATAAGTACATATATCCGGATCAGCCTGAAGCTATAAATAGTTCAAGAATGGGGACATATCATTCTTTTCAATTAAGCAAGAGAGATAATAATTGGATAATAACAAAGGAATGGTATACAGATCCATTTGCTGATTCACTAAGTTTAGAAAATATTAAAGCAGATGAGATTAAACAATATATATCATCACAGCCTCCTAGAGATATTTCAAATATTAATGAAAAAAGAAAAGGAGCAAAGGAATATGCAGAAAGGTACTGTGGAGCAGCAACTATTGAGGAATATGGCTTTAAGTATAATAATAAATATAGAGATTTTAATCCAGAAGGTGGAGATTGTGCAAATTTTGCGTCACAAATACTACGCGAAGGAGGAAAATTCAAGGAAAATTCTACATGGAACTATGACAAAGGAAGTGCAACAGGTCCTTGGGTAAATGCCGGTAAGTTTACTCACTATATGATTAATAGCGGAAGAGCATCGGTAATTGCTAGAGGAAGTTATGAAAAGGTATATAAGGCTTCTTATAAATTACTTCCTGGAGATTTCATAGCATACGAAAAGAAAGGTGATATAACCCATGTATCGACAGTTACAGGAGTCGATTCTAAAGGATATTCCTTAGTAACGTGTCATAATACAGATAGAAATAATGTTCCATGGGATTTAGGATGGAGTGATAAAAAAATTAAGTTTTGGCTTATTAGAGTTCATTACTAAATAAAATTTGCCTTAAGGGGTAATTAAATGCACTTTAAGGCTTTATTTAAAATTTAAAGAACAAAATGTGGTGAATGTATCTATAATGATTAATGAAATTTACCTCATGACGAAAGTAAAAAGTTTAATAATTACATAATTAATCAGTATTAATTATGTAATTAATACTAGTTAATTCAGCTATCACAACAAGTTTATTGAAATAATCATATTATAATATATATATTGCAAAAATAATTTTCCATTATAATCCTGAAAGCATTGCGAGAATCTTAGCCCTAATTTTGAACTGTGAAATGCGCATTGTGAATTGCAATATAATATAGTTTTATATAATCAAATTATTATAGTATAATACAAATCAGATATTAATCATTAAGGGGGGGACTAGTAAGAAATATAGTTGTATTCTTACTAAAGTAGAATGAAACAAGTAGTATTAAATAAAAAAGATAAAAGTGTTGTACAAGCTCAGTTGAAATTATTGGATATAAGTTATATCGATAAAATTATGAAATTACAAGAGGATGTATATACAAGATTAGAAAACAAAGAATTTTTTGTATGCTCAGATAAAAAAGAATTTGAAACGGCTATAAATGAAAAAGGTATAGTTTTGGGTTGTGTTTCAGTGGATGAAGATGAATTAATTGCTATAGGAGCATATATTGAATATGGATATGACGAACATAATTATGGACATGATATAAAAATTCAAGGGGAAGAACTTCTTAAGGTGGGACAGATTGAATCAACTATGGTTTTGGATGATTATAGAGGAAATAAACTTCAAAAGATAATATGCGAATCTCTTGAAGAAATAAGCAAAACAGCAGGAATGAATTGTATTTGTGCAACAGTTTTTCCAGATAATAAATATAGTCTGAATACATTTAAAAAACTTGGGTATAATGTTATGGAAGATAAATTAAAATATGGTGGATTAAGAAGATTTGTTTTAATGAAAGAATTAAAATGACAAACTTTAAGTATTGTGAAGGAGTAATTTATATCAATATGCATTGTAAGAAAATTATTCATAAAAAAGTATAATTTGAAATTTTATTAACAAACTTTTAAAAAAAGTATTGATTTATAAATTATTTTGCAATATAATGAATTCCATAAAGCAAATGTGCTTGTAATTAATAAAGAAATTATTTTTGAGAAATTAAAATTTATATATGCAATGATGAAGAAAAGTAAATTCAAATAGATGATTTTTAGAGAGTGGATGATGGTGAGATATCCGCATGAATCTTGAATCGAAGAACACTTCGGAGCTATTAACCGAAATTTTAGATTAAAAGAGTAGGCTTAATCGGGTCCATACCGTTAAAAGTGGAGAGTATAAAATAATGATGTTTTGTACTTCATTGAGGTGAGTTTTTTATAAACTAACTAGGGTGGTACCGCGAGTCAATCTCGTCCCTATGCATTATGCATAGGGACGAGATTTTTTTATTCTTTAGGAATTTATATTTCAGTAAAATCTGTAGATAACTTAAAAAAGGTTGATTGAATAGTATTTGTATTTAAAAAAGAATAAAAAAAAAATCTTATTCGCCTGCCAAATTTTTCTCACATGCGTTCGAAAAGGCAGATGCGTGAAAAAAATCTCCGGCTCCATAGTCGCCTACGATTTTTTTGTTATAAATTTTAATTAAAATAAAAATATTTATTTTTACAAAATATCTATAAAAATCTTATGTAAAAATAATCAATATATGGGAAAAGGAGCAATAATCATGAAAAGAATATTTATTAAAGATTTAGCAGTTAACGGGGAAGAAACAGTATTACTTAAGGGATGGGTTCATAAAATTCGTGATCTTTCACATGTTTCATTTATCTTACTTAGAGATAAATCTGGGATAATTCAATTAGTATGTACTAAGGAACAAATTAAAGGTTTAAGACTTGAAAATGCAGTAGAAGTAACTGGAATAGTTCGTGAAAATGAAAAGGCTCCAAAAGGTATGGAAATTGAAGTATCAGATATTAAAATAGCAGGAACTGTATATTATGATAAATTACCATTTGAAATTCAAAGCTATAAAGAAAAAGCTGCACTTGAAACTCAATTGGATTATAGAACAATAAGTCTTAGAATTCCTAAGAAAAAAGCAATTTTTAAAGTTCAAAATGAAATTGAAGAAGCATTTAGAATGTTCTTCAAGAATAATGATTTTGAAGAAATTCATACTCCAAAGATAACTCATTCTGGAACAGAAGGTGGATCTGAAATGTTCACTGTTAATTACTTTAACAGAAGAGCTTTCCTTGCACAAAGTCCTCAATTCTGGAAGCAAATGATGGTTGGAGCAGGTTTTGAAAGAGTATTTGAAGTCGGTTATGCATATAGAGCAGAACTTCACAACACTTGGAGACATTTAAATGAGTATGTTAGTTTAGACGTTGAAATGGGCTTTATAAAAGACGAAACTGATCTTATGGAAATGGAAGAAAACTTTATAAGATATTTATATAAGCATTTAAATGAAAAATGCGCTGAAGAATTGAAATTATTTGATGTGGTTCTTCCAGAAGAAATTAATATACCAAGAATTCCACTTGCTAAAGCTCAAGAAATTTTATTAACAGAATTTAATAAAAAATCTCCAGTTGGAAATATTGATAATGAGGGTGAGGCACTATTCCATAAATATGTTAAAGAAAAATATAATAGTGACTATGTATTCCTAACAGAGTATCCAACAGCTAAGAGACCAATGTATGCTATGGAATGTGAAGAAAATAGAGAAATGACAAAGAGTTTCGACTTAATCTTCAAAGGTGTTGAAATTACAACTGGTGGCCAAAGAATACATGATTATGAAATGCTAAAAGCTAAAATGTTAAGATTAGGATTAAAGCTTGAAGATTTTGCTTTCTATTTAGATACATTTAAGTATGGAATGCCACCTCATGGAGGATTTGCAATAGGTCTTGAAAGAATTACAATGCAAATATTAAACCTTGGAAATATAAGAGAAGCATCATTATTCCCAAGAGACATGAAGAGATTAACACCGTAATTAGAGAACACAAAAGTGAGAATCCAAATCTTGTATTTGGTTACTCGAACTTTCTCTGTGAGCATCTATGATTTGATGATAATCGCTTACTCTGTGAGTACTCAGTGAGCGAATGCGAGTCGAACTTACTCAGCGAACATAGTGAGTCGAGTTTCCTTAAGTAGAGAACCCAAATCTTTGATTTGGTGTGAATCACTTACTCAGTGAGCGAATGCTAGTCGAGTTTCCTTTAAAATGAATTATTCAATAGAAACCTAGAAAAGTTTCTATTGAATAAAGCTAATTAGTTTATGCAAAGCTAATGAATTTTAACATAGTGCTTTAAAAACAGCATTACAATGATAAAAATTTGATGAGGTGAAATTAATGAAAGTAAGTATTGATGAAGTAAAATATATAGCAAAGCTTTCTAAATTAAGATTTTCTGATGAAGAAGCTGCTGAATTTGCAAAAGAATTTGAAAATATTTTAGAGCATTTTCAATATTTGAATGAATTAGATTTAGATATTAAAGAAGATATAGATAACAAAGCAGAATTAAAGCCAGTGGTAAGAAAAGATGAAGTTAAGTCATTTGAATGCAAAGATTTATTCAGAAATGTTAAAGATATGCAAGAGACTTATATTAAAGTACCAAAGATTATTGAATAGGGTGGTGACTAGATAATGCAAATGAATATTAAAGAAATGGTAGAAAAAATTAAAAGTGGAGAATTAACTAGTGAAGCACTAGTTCAATCATATATTGAAGAAATTACAAAAAACGAAGGGACTATAAATGCATTTTTAACTCTTACTTGTGACGAAGCATTAGCTAAAGCTAAAGAAATTGATGTTAAAATAAAAGCTGGTGAATCTCTAGGAAGACTTGCAGGTATCCCAATAGCAATAAAAGATAACATTTGTACAGAAGGAGTAAACACTACTTGTGCATCAAAAATGCTTGAAGATTTTATTCCCCCATATGATGCAACTGTAATAAAAAAATTATTAGCTGAAGATGCAATAATTATTGGTAAAACAAATATGGATGAATTTGCAATGGGATCTTCAAATGAGAACTCAGCATTTAAAAAGACTTTAAATCCAAGGGATATAACTAGAGTTCCAGGAGGATCATCAGGTGGATCAGCAGCAGCTGTTGCAGCAAAATTCGCACCAGTGTCGTTAGGGTCTGATACAGGTGGATCTATAAGACAGCCAGCAGCATTTTGTGGTGTTGTAGGATTAAAACCTACATATGGATTAGTTTCTAGATTTGGTCTTATTGCTTTTGGTTCATCATTAGATCAAATTGGACCATTTTCTAATTCAGTAGAAGACAGTGCTTATATTTTAAATATAATTTCTGGAACTGATGAATATGATTCTACAAGTATAAGAGATTTAAAAGAAATAGATTATACTGCTGGTCTTCAAGATGGAATTAAGGGAATGAAAATCGGTGTCCCAGAAGAATTCTTTGGTGAAGGCTTAGATGAAGAAATTAAGGAATCAGTAAAAAATAGTTTAGATAAATTAAAAGAATTAGGAGCAGAAGTTGAAACATTTTCTCTTCCTATAATTAAGGAAGGATTAGCAGCTTATTATATAATGTCATCTGCTGAAGCAAGTACTAATTTAGATAGATATGATGGAATAAGATATGGTTATAAAACTCCAAATTACACAAATCTAGATGAATTAGTGGAAAACAGTAGAACTGAAGGTTTTGGAGCGGAAGTAAAGAGAAGAATAATGCTTGGAACATATGCACTTGCTTCTGGATATTATGATGCTTATTATAAAAAAGCAGATGCTTTTAGAAGAAAATTAAGATATGATCTTAAAAAGACTTTTGAAAAATATGACTTGATAGTAGGACCAGTTTCACCTGTATTACCTTTTAAAATTGGTGAAAAAAAGGCTGATCCATTAGCAATGTACTTAGCTGATATTTACACTATTAATGTTAATTTAGCTGGAAATCCAGCAATATCAATTCCAGCAGGAAAGAGCAAAGAAGGCTTACCAATTGGAATTCAATTAATGGGTGATATGTTATGCGAAGAAAAAATATTCAAAGCTGCATATAGCTTAGAACAAGCTTTAGCTATTGAATTATAGGAGGGGAATTACGATGAATTTTGAAACAGTAATAGGACTTGAAATACATGCAGAATTAAAATCGAAGACAAAAATCTTCTGCTCTTGTTCAACTAAATTTGGAGCAGAACCTAATGCAAACACATGTCCAATATGCACAGGGGTTCCTGGAACACTTCCAGTTCTTAATGAAGAAGTTGTAAATTTAGCAATAAAAGCAGGAACTGCACTAGGATGTACAATAAATAAATATAATAAAATGGATAGAAAAAATTATTTTTATCCTGATCTTCCAAAGAATTATCAAACTTCACAATTCGACTTGCCAATATGTTCAGGTGGGCTTGTAGAATTTGAACATGAAGGAAAGCAAGTAAAAGTTAGATTAAATAGAATTCATATAGAAGAAGATGCTGGAAAGCTAGTTCACGTAGAAGGAGAACCAATTTCTTTAGTAGACTATAACAGAGTTGGTGTTCCTCTAGCAGAAATAGTTACAGAACCAGATATGAGAAGTGTTAGTGAAGCTGTAGCGTTCATGAAAAAGCTTAAATCAATCTTAGAGTATGGTGAAATTTCTGATTGCCGTATGGAACAAGGGTCATTAAGATGCGATGCTAATATTTCATTAAGACCAGTTGGGCAAAAGGAATATGGAACTAAGGTAGAGCTTAAAAATATCAACTCATTTAGAGAACTTCAAAAAGCTTTAGAAAAAGAAGAAAGAAGACAAAGAGAACTTTACACTTATGGAGAAGGCCATAAGGTAGTTCAAGAAACTAGAAGATGGGATGCTGCAAAAGGTAAAACAATCCCTATGAGATCTAAAGAAGAAGCAGATGACTATAGATATGTGGTAGAACCAGATTTACCACCAATTATAATCTATGATGAACAAATTGAAACAATAACTAAATCGTTACCTGAAATGCCAGATGAAAAGAAAGAAAGATTTTTAACTGCATATGAACTTACAGAAAAAGAAGTTGATATTTTAATAGGTGATAAAGGACTTGCTACTTTCTTTGAAAATGTTGTATCTTTAGGTGCTACACCTAAAATAGCTTCAAACTGGATATTGGGTGATATTTTAAGAATATTAAATGATAAAAAAATAGAATCTGAAGACATGACTTTAGAAGCTGAAAACTTTGCGAAACTTCTTAAGGTAGTCGAAGAAGGTAAAATAAGCAATAATGTAGGAAGAGAAGTTCTCGATGAAATCTTTGATGAAAACAAAGATCCAATGAAGATGATTGAAGAAAAAGGACTTATGCAAATCAGTTCATCTGATGAACTTGAAAAAATAGTTGATGAAGTAATTGCGAATAATCCTCAATCAGTAGAAGACTTTAAAGCAGGAAAGACACAAAGTGCTGGATTCTTAATGGGTCAAGTAATGAAATTGTCAAAAGGAAAAGCAAATCCTAAGGTAGCTAAGGAATTAGTAGATAAGAAACTTAGCGAAATTTAAGAAATGGATTGAAAAGGAGAGCATGCATTTTATATGCAGAAGCTCTCCTTTTTATTTTAGCTGATTTATGAATTAAATAATTGTTAATTTTGCTTTGTTTTAGTGGAATAAATATTTACAAAAAATAATATTATATATTAACTTATATGTTAAATGCTTAAGCTCCATTATATTTTAATAAAGGGAGGAAATTATGGGGAATATCATAAACAAATTTGAAAATGAAACTAAGACAAGGGTAAACGTGATAGATCTTGATAATTTAGGAAAATCTCAATTACAAAAAGTGATTATTAAAGATGGAATTTTCGAAGAAACAGATTTTTTAAAAAATGATAACTATATTAGTTTTCCGACAGAAATGCTTTGTTCATCTACAAAAAGCAATTTTATTAATGTTCATTTATGCTTAAAAAATGAGCTTAGCCTAGTTGAAAAACTGAAAGATGAGATTATAAAATCACTATATGAGGCTTATCTGATTCTTAATAATAATAATGGTATAGAGAACGATAATTTTAGTGAAGAACGTTTTAAGGAAGTCTTTTACGATTCTTTAAACAGTCAAATTAATAATATTTCCTTAATCAAATTTTATGAAGTGAATAGTATACAAAATGTATTTAAAGATATCAATTTTAATGAATTACTTACTGAATTAATGAGAATAAATTCTTCTGATGACTTTGATAATTTTGAAGAGAAAGATGAGCATATATGGAAGAGTTATTTTGGAGATTTCAAAGATGAGTTTCATAAACATTATAGCAAATGGTTGAAAATGATTTCAAAATACTATGAGCATAATGAAGAGGGGCATGAATATGCAAATGAAGCTCAAGATTATATTAATAAGTTTTTAAATAGAGATTTCCGAAATTTGTGTAATGTCATTTACGGAACAAATATTTCTTGTGATCTTATGGTTGAAAGGGTATATATTAAGGTGCCTGCTAGCAAAGCTAAATACCTAGGAATAGTATTTATTGATTGCCCTAAAGGTGAAAATATAGCAAAGACAATAGAAGATCGTATTAGTGAGGATTATAAAGAGTTATTTCTGATTGTATCTAAATGTAGCAATAATCTAGAACAGCTTTTGGCATTAAAAGAAAACATAAATACTGTCACTTTAAGTAAAAGGGTATTTTATGTCTTAAATGAGTTTAAATCATATAGAAACTATTTATTTGAAAACGACCTATTAGGCTCTAATTCTAAAGAAGATTTAATCGATGCATTAAAATATTCCGCAGCTAAAAAATTAGGAGTCGCAGGAGATAAAGTTATTGTAACAGAAGAATTTAACGATATTAATAAAAGAACATTAGATAAACTAAACACACGGAATGACTTTTTGCAGTTATTAAGAATGATTAGAAAAGAAAGCGAACGATTAGGTAAAACTATAAAGATTAAAGCATCAAATAAGGAAGGATTAATTAGTATTTCATTAAACCAGGAAAGAATGATTGTACAAGCTCTTATGGGAATGCTTTATGAAAGATATAATGGATATCTAGTTGAGCAGTGGAAGAGAATCATTGCTGATGAAAATGAAAAAAGCGATAGGAAGCGTAAAAATTATACTTACAGTGAGATTCATACAATAATAAGAAATCGCAAAGATAATTATAAAGAATATAAAGTTACTAAATGTTTAACTACAAGGAAAGATAATAAACCAATTGACTTTAGTATGAGAAGTGGCGATTATAATGATAGTAAACGAATATTAAAAATGATGGTTGATTATGGCTATCAAACAGTAGGGTTCAACCCTAATGAAAATAAAATTTTAGTAAATGTTAATGGAGAAATATCTAATGAAGATAAAGAAAAATTAATAAAGTCTATTAAAGGAAGGCTTCAAGAAAGCGCTATAAACTATTTTGAAAAAGCTTTCTTAATGGATATATCAAGAAAAAAATTTAACACAAATAATTTATGCAAAGCTCTAGAAATTGAAACTAATATAACAATTGATGATTTCTATAGTGCGTTTAAAGAGATGTTCAAAAAAATTAGTGATAATATAGTTAGATATGAAGTTTGTCTTCGATAACGGATAAAAATGTAGGTAAATGTTAGGTGGCATATATTGCAAAGATAAATCTTCATTATAGTCTAAAAATATTACAAGAATTTTAGCTGTAATTGTGAAATGTGCATTGTGAATTGCAGTATATATATTAAATTGATTTGATAAATTTTACTTTTGCTAAGCGATTAGATTATAAATTATATATAAAAACTTCAGTATTAATAGATCATCTAAAGCTGAAGTTTTTTACTTATGCTTAAAAATGTAATTAATCTATTTAGATTATATTTTAACTATATTGCACAATTAAAAATCATATTAAGTTGGCAAATGAATACAGCAATGCATATTATTAGTTTGACAAAATATGTAAATCATATATAATTATGATATAAAGGTTTAAGGGGATGATAACGTGATAAAAAACTGTTGGAAAAAAGCCATAGCTTTATCAATGATCGCCACATCAATAATGCTATTAAACCCAGTAGGGGCTAAAGCGTCATGGAAGCAAGATAATATTGGATGGTGGTATAGTGAAGGAAATCTATGGGCTACTGGTTGGAGAAAAGTTGATGGAAATTGGTATTATTTCTATCAAAATGGATATATGGCTAAAGATACGCAAATAAATGGTTATAGAATATATTCAAATGGAGTCGCAGCAAGCAATCCTAGCGAAAAATATGAAGATTCAAATTCTTATAAATGGAAAATTGAAAATGGAGAAAACAAGGATATATCTAATAATTACTATTATATAGAGAATGATAAAGTTATTGGTAAAATGATAAATAAAAATAACTATTTGTATTATACAGAAAATGGACAGAATTTTACTGGATGGAAGCAATTGGGTAGTGCAAAAGGTTTTAACTGGTATTACATGGAGAACGGAAAACGCTGTTTAGGATGGAAAAGCATTAATGGAAATTGGTTTTATTTTTCCGATTTTGATGGTGACTCTGATACTGATGTTGAAAATTTAAGAGGAAAAATGGTTAATACATCTATTTTGGATGCAGGCAAGAGTTACCAATTTGATGATTATGGAGCTTTACAAAGTACAGTTACAAGATAAAAATATTTTAACTAATGCAGGAATCTAGTATAAATTTTAACTGTGTCAATAATATGAGATTATAAAATATAATTTGAGATTTGGTAAACTATACTGTTTATATAGGATTATCAGAATTGGCAATTATATAGTAAAAATGTCGTTATTAAAGATAATAACATTTTATGTATTGCTGATATTGAGTATTTCTAAGTGCTTAAATAATATTGTACAATACAAAAAAAGAATGACTTAGTTAGGGAAATAAGTCATTCTTTTATTATTATTTAAGGGGATAAATAATAATGCTTTAACTACTTTACAAGTTTAATTGTATATTATTAATGTTACATGTTTGTGTCAAATTTATTAACTTAATATAAACAAAATAAAAATTTAAATTTTAGCACTGATATACAAAAAAATAGATCGTTTACTATAAGAAAAGAAGAACTAAAAAATAAACTTTAATAATCATTAAAAATATTTATATAGGAATAAAGTTGTCTTGATAGATTTTTGTTTCGTTAGTTTTCTGAATTTATTCAAAAAATAATTATAAAAAAGAACGACTTATCAAGGGAATAAGCCGCTCTAAAATTAGAGAGTATTGAACTAAATTCCTACAACTAAAGTATAAAATGTATGGAGTTTTTTATCAAAATAAATCGTATTACAATCAATGACATGAAAATACTATATATTCTATGTTAAGTTTTAAAACGACATGAAAAAATAAATTTACACAGGAATATTGTAGAAAAAGATAAAAATACATATAAAAAAGCAACATGAAAATAAGTGAAGATATTGTTGAAAGATAGTACAATAAGGTTGGGTATAAAATTAATGATTATGAGAGGGATGAGTAATCATCAAAAAAGGGCTAAGATCCTCATTCTTAGGCCTTTTTTTGATATTTAACAATGTGCTTGTCCAGATTTTGAGAGATGCGGATAACTATTTTATTTCTAGGAGAAAGAATACAAAGCATCTTATTTAGGAGACATTTTCTTAAACGTATATTATATCTTAACTTAAATAATTCAAATCTATTCATGATAGTACCTCTTTTTACTAATTTATACACATAAAATAAATTATAATCTACATAAAATAAATTTTCAAAAAAAATCATACTACAAATAATGTCAAAATATTGTATAAATATACATGCTATTTTATTCAGATAAAATGAATATATTAATCTAGTCAAATAATATATAAAGAGATATTAAATTGCTAGAAAATATGAATTTGTATAAACAATATGTATATTATTTAAAATAGTTAGAAACCAAAAAATTTAGTTTATTAGCTTTATATATTAAATTAAATATGAGTTTTAATGCAACTAGAGCTAGTTTTGGCGATGTAAAGATTATTGCCTAAAACTTATGAAGGATATTTCTATGACCTTGATATATATATTGCAAAAATAATTCTTCATCATAATTCTAAAAATATTGCAAGAATTTTATCCGTAATTGTGAATTGAAACATATATATAGATAATTTAAAGAATATTAGCATTGAAAAATTGATGAAACAGATGTTAAAATGTATAGATGAATTAAAAAGAAAGTATTTACTTATGAGGAAATTATTCGAATTGAAAATGACTAAAAGATATATAGTAATTTATTGGAGGTAATTATCATGAACATTCATGAAATTTTGTTTGGTTCAAGACCAAAATCTATTTTGAAAATAATAAAAGAAGGGGATTTGGAGGAACTTAAAAATTTTATAACAAATGGCGGAAATATTAATGAAAAATATAATGATACTAGCCTGCTTCATTTTGCTATAGATAATTGTGAGAAAAATTACTTTGAAATAATACAATTTCTGGTAAACAATGGTGCTGATATAAATAGTAATCAAAGTTATTTGAAAGAACTACCATTACATAGAATCTGTGCGAGAGTAAGTCCTAAGATGGACGTCATTAGATTACTGTTAGAGAAAGGATCTAAAGTAAATGCTGAAAATATATCCGGAAAAACTCCTATCTTTTATTGTAACTTTAATTATTCGGTAGAGCTTTTAAATCTTCTTATTAAATATGGTGCAGATATTAAACATAGAGATAAGTATAGCAATACTATTTTGCATGATGACTATTTAACTTGTCGTGATACTGATAAGTTTCAAGAATACTTAAACGAAATAGTTTCTCTTGGACTAGATATAAATTCAAAGAATAATTTAGGGCACACACCACTATATCTGTGTAAAAATAAATCTATTGAAAATATATTGATGGAACATGGAGCAAAGAGAAGTGTATAATTAAGTGCTTATATACTATAGAGTAGCTAAATTTAATGATATGAGTCTAGAATCTTTTTTATGATAACATTGCTACCGAGTATAATTTATAATTGTGGTTAACATATTATTGCAAAACAAAATTATAATTAAGGAGGTAGATTCAAATGTCATTAAATAATAGCGGAGTACATAAAAATTCACTATCTAGAAAAAGAACCGACTCAAATATGGTAAAGTCGGATGTTGGTGCAGAAATTGGTTTTCCTAACAACAAAGATAAAGGTAGAGGAAAGACAGATGGAATAGTTGGAAAGAATTAAAATTTAAAATAACTTTAATTCTTAGCTTAGAATAACAATTTAGAATATAAGAAAAGATAAAGAATCCCTTTGCAGTAATAGTTTTTATAGCAAAGGGATTCTTTTATTAGTTTCTTATTAGATAGTCAAATGCACCTAAGGCCGCTGTTGCTCCAGATCCCATGGAAATAATTATTTGCTTGTATGGGGTATTAGTGCAATCTCCAGCTGCAAATACTCCTGGTACATTAGTAGCACCATGGTTATCAATTATAATTTCACCTGATTTATTGCGCTGGATAGTTTCTCCTAGCCAATCAGTGTTTGGTACAAGTCCGATTTGGACAAATACACCATCTAATTCAACATGCTTAATTTCTCCTGTGTCACGTTCAATATAGGTAATTCCATTTACCTTATCAGTACCAGTAATTTCTTTAGTCTGAACATTTTTTAAGACGGTTATATTATTCAAACTGTAAAGACGATCTTGCAAAACTGAATCTGCTTTAAGTTCTGTCATAAATTCAAAAACAGTTACGTGACTAGCAACTCCGGCAAGGTCAATGGCAGCTTCGATGCCTGAATTACCTCCACCGATGACTGCAACATGTTTCCCTTTAAATAAAGGTCCATCACAATGAGGACAATATGTCACACCTTTATTCTTAAATTCTCCTTCTCCAGGAACACCGACATTCCTCCAGCGGGCACCTGTCGAAATTATTACAGTTTTGCTCTTTAAACGTGCACCATTTTCTAGTTCAATCTCAATAAGGTCTTTTTTTTCTATAGTCTTAGCACGTTGTAAGTTTACTATATCAACGTTATAGTCTTTGACATGCTCTTCAAGACTTGCTGCAAGCTTAGGGCCTTCTGTATATTTAATACTTATAAAGTTTTCAATACCTATGGTATCTAATACTTGACCACCAAAACGTTCAACGATAATTCCTGTACGAATGCCTTTACGTGCGGCATAAATAGCAGCACTTGCACCTGCTGGGCCGCCGCCAACAACAAGCACATCGTATGGATCTTTATCTGCAAAATCTTCTGAAACTGGGGCTTCTCCGATTTTTGCAAGAATTTCTTCGATAGTCATGCGGCCACTTGCAAAGAATTCTCCATTTAAATAAATTGATGGTACTGCAAGTATATTTTTACTTTCTATCTCTTCTTTAAAAACGGCACCATCAATCATTGTATGAGTGACATTTGGATTAAGGATGCTAATTAAATTTAGAGATTGAACAACTTCTGGGCAGTTATGACAGCTTAAACTAATATAGGTTTCAAAATGGTATTCTCCTTTAATGTTCCTAATTGAATCAATTGTCTTCTGATCAATTTTTGGGGCTCTTCCGCTAACTTGTAGAAGAGCTAATACTAATGAATTAAACTCATGTCCTAAAGGTATTCCAGCAAAAGCTACACCAGTTTCTTCATCAGTACGATTTATGCTAAAGCTGGGAGTTCTTAATAACTTTGATTTTTCAGCTTTTATTTTTGGAGACATAGAAACTAGTTCATCTACGAGAGAAACCATAGTATTGGATATATCATCGGAATCAGCACTGACTTTTATAAGTACAGTGTCTTCCATAAGCTCAAGATATTGAGCTAATTGTTGTTTTATATCTTTATCTAGTATCATAGGCGTACCTCTTAGATCTTTCCTACAAGATCAAGGCTTGGTTTAAGTGTTGATGCGCCTTCTTTCCATTTTGCTGGGCAAACTTCGCCAGGATTATTTCTAACATATTGAGCAGCTTTAATTTTATTTACTATTACAGCTGCATCACGACCGATATTGCCAGCATTAATTTCAATTGCTTGAATAACACCATCTGGATCTATGATAAAAGTACCACGATCTGCAAGACCATCAGACTCAATCAATACATCAAAGTTACGAGATAATGTATGTGAAGGATCACCAATCATAGTATAAGTTATTTTTTTGATGGCTTCTGAACTATCGTGCCATGCTTTATGTGTGTAGTGTGTATCTGTTGAAACTGAATATACTTCAGCGCCAAGCCCCTTTAAAGTTTCATAATTATCTTGTAAATCTTCTAATTCAGTAGGGCATACGAATGTGAAATCTGCTGGATAAAAACAAACCACACTCCATTTACCTTTGAAATTTTCTTCAGTGATATCTATAAATTCACCGTTTTTGTAAGCTGATGCTTTAAATTGTTTTACTTCTGTTCCTATTAATGACATAATATATTACCTCCTAAAATTCATTTTTATATTTAAACTATATTTATATTTTATTAAATATTATTATTTAATAATGATAATGATTATCACTTAAGATAATTATAAATCTAAATTATAATTTGTCAATACCATTATGTAAAAATTCTTTTAGGATGAATTGAACTATTTTCTTTTTGAAAATCAGCATTAAAAAAATAATGTGAGGACTTTTGCTGTAATAGTTAACTATTACAGCAAATCACAAAATACATATGTTTTAAACTTTTTAGTGATTAAGCTTGAGACTAAGCTTTACGTATTTTGAAATAAATCTAAAAAATTATTTCCGGATGATGAAAGATACCCTGTTTTCGACCATATTATAGCTATCTGAGTTGTTAATATGTCGCTATCAATTTCTTTATAAATTATATTTGAAGAACCTATTAGTTTTATTGCAGATTTTGGTACTATGGCAATTCCAAGTCCAGAATTCGCCCAAAGCAGGGAAGTCCGTGCATCATCATTTTTGCAAAATACAGTTGGCTGAAAATTAAAATCTTGGCACACTTTAAATATGAGACTTTCAAACCTCCTATAGAATATCAATGGTTTGTTATTTAATTCAGTAATGTTTATGATTTCACTATCAGTCCAGTTTAAGTCTTTTCTCATAGCTGCAACCATAGGCTCTTTTGGTAAAAAAATTGAGTTTATTCCTGAATTGTTAAATGGAGTTCTTACAATAGCAATTTCAATTATACCTTTATCCAATAATTCTAATAATTCATAGGTATTCCCTTCGTGAATTTCAAAATTTATGAAAGGATATTTTTCGTGGAATATATTTAATCTGCTATCTAAAAGTGACGCTCCAGATGAAGATACGGTACCTATGGATAAAGTACCGTGATTTCCTTGTTTAAAATCTTTTAATTCATTTTCAGTAGATTTTGTTAAAGATAATATCTGCTTAGCGCGTTTATAAAGTATAACGCCAGCATCAGTAAGTTTTATATTTCGACTTCCGCGCTCAACCAGTTTAACGCCGAGTTCATCTTCTAAGTTTTTCAACTGATAGCTTAAAGGGGGCTGGGCCATATGAAGTCTTTTGGCAGCATTTGTTATTTGACCTTCTTCTGCAATTGCATAGAAATATTTTAATTGTTTAATATCCATTTATTATCCACCTTCTGATATACAAAAAATATATGGCATCGATACATATTATGTATTTTTTATATAGATATGTTTTTGTTATAATGATAAAGGAAATTTTGAGAATGTTCAATAAGACATTACAGATAGGGGGATAAATCTTGAACTATTTATTAAAATTCGTAAAACCGTATAAAAGGCAAGTTACATTAGGTCCTATATTTAAGTTGCTTGAGGCTGTCTTTGAAATATCAATACCAACAATAATGATATTTATAACAGATAAAGGAATAGGAACAAAAAACATAAACTATATATTTGAAATAGGATTAATAATGCTTTCTATGGCAATTTTAGGTGTGTTATCATCTTTTACATGCCAGTATTTTGCATCTATTGCTTCACAAGGGTTTGGGACGGCTCTTAGAAATGAGATGTTTAAAAAGATAGGAACTTTTTCATATAATGAGATTGATGATTTTGGGACGCCATCTCTTATTAATCGTGTTACAAATGATGTAAATCAGCTTCAACTTGGTCTTGCAATGCTTATAAGACTTGCTATAAGGGTACCGTTTCTTTGCATTGGTGGAATTATAATGGCTATGTATCTTGATGTTAAATTGTCGCTTATAATGTATTTATCGATTCCATTCTTTGCTTTTGCAATATATCTTATTATGAATAAATCTCTTCCTCTATATAAGGTGGTTCAAAGAAAACTTGATAAGTTGTCGCTTATTTTAAGAGAAAATTTATCTGGAGTAAGAGTGATAAGAGCATTTTCAAGAGTAGAAGGTGAAAAGATAAGATTTAAAGAATCGAATGAGGAACTTGCAAGCACTGCAATTAAGGTAGGAAAAATATCTGCGCTTATGAATCCAGTTACAAGTGTAATAATGAATTTTGCACTTATGGCAGTAATTTGGTTTGGTGGAATAAGAGTAAATGTAGGTGGAATGACAACAGGACAGGTTATAGCTTATATAAATTATATAAATATGGTATTATCGGCGCTCATAGTACTTGCTAGCCTTATAGTTACTTTTACTAAAGCAGCAGCTAGTGCAGCTCGTGTAAATGAGGTACTTAGAGCAGAACCAAGTATTAAGTACAGTGGAAATTCTGAGTTTAGTAAAAATATTAATAAAGATATTCCAATAATTAAATTTGATAATGTATCTTTTTCTTATAAAGGATCTAAGGAAGATGCAATAAGTAATATTTCTTTTGAAATAAAAAGAGGACAAATGGTTGGGATAATAGGTGGTACAGGTTCAGGAAAAACTACTTTAGTTAATTTAATACCTAGATTATATGATACAAGCAAAGGAAATGTTTTGCTAAACGGAATTAATGTTAAAGATTATTATAAAAAAGAAATTGATAACAATATAGGGCTAGTTCCTCAAAAAGCCGTTTTATTTTCTGGCACTGTATCAGAAAATATAAGATGGGGCGCTCAAAATGCAAGCATGAGTGAAGTTAAGAAGGCAGCTGAAATTGGAATGGCAGCAGATTTTATAGAAAAAATGCCTGAAAAATATGACACATATATATCCCAAGGCGGAGTTAATTTCTCTGGTGGTCAAAAACAAAGACTTACTATAGCAAGAGCATTAATAAAGAAACCTGAAATATTAATAATGGATGACAGTTTAAGTGCTCTTGATTATGCTACAGATGCTGCACTTAGAAAAGCTCTTAAAGAAAATTCTAGTGATACAACTGTAATTATGGTAACTCAAAGAATAAGCACTGTAAAGGATGCTGATTTAATAATTGTATTAGATGACGGAAAACTCGCGGGAGTTGGAAACCATGAACAATTGCTTAAAGAGTCCGAAGTTTATAGAGAAATATGTAGCTCTCAAATTACAAAGGAGGCTATGTAAATGAAAAAAAGTACATTTTCTAGATTAATTGGTTATGTTTCAAAATATAAAGGATATATGTTTGCATCTCTGATCTTTGCGCTAATAAGTAATATTCTTATAGCATTTATGCCGTTAATAGTAGGAAGGTCCATTGATAACATAGTTGCTAAAGGTGAAGTTGATTTTGATGGATTAATTAAGACAATTATAATACTTGGAGTAATATATATAGTAAGTTCACTATTTACGTGGCTGTTTACTATAGTAGCTAATATTGTAGCATATAATACAGTAAAAGATCTTAGAAATGAAGCCCTAAATAAGATAAGCTCTCTGCCTTTAAAATACTTTGACAAAAATCCTCATGGAGATATTATAAGCAGACTTACAAATGATATGGATAATGTTTCAGATGGATTATTTCAAGGGATAACACAATTTTATCCAGGAATCATAACTATAATAAGTTCACTTGTTTTAATGGTAAGTTTAAGTTTTAAATTAACTTTAGTTATAGTTTTAATGACACCTTTTTGTTTCCTTATTGCTTCTTTCATTACAAAGAGGTCAAATAAAATGTTTAAAGAGCAGCAAAAGACTTTAGGTGAATTAAATGGTTATATAGAAGAAATCGTGGGAAGCCAAAAAGTAGTAAGACTTTTTGGATATGAAGAAAGAGCTCAGGAGAACTTTTCAGGAATTAATTCAAGGCTTTACAAGTGTGGACAGCTTGCGCAGTTTTATTCATCACTTACAAATCCAGCTACAAGATTTGTAAATAATATTACATATATTTTAGTTGGCCTTGTTGGAGGGATACTTTCGGTTTTAAGCGGGTTAAGTGTTGGTGTGATTTCAAGTTTCTTAACCTATTCAACTCAGTTTTCACAACCAATAAACAACATTACTAGTGTAGCCACTCAGATTCAAGCAGCTATTGCATCTTGTGAAAGAATATTTTCTATTATAGATGAAGAGCCAGAAAAAGCAGATTCTAAAGAAGTTGAAAATATAGAGAGCTGTGATGGAACTGTTGAGTTTGATAATGTATCATTTTCTTATAATAAGAAAGTTCCACTTATAGAAAATTTCAGCGTTAATATAAAAAAAGGAAGTACAATAGCTATTGTCGGACCAACTGGTGCTGGCAAGACCACTATAGTTAACTTGCTTATGAGGTTCTATGATTTAGACAAAGGTAGGATTACTATAGATGGCAAGAGCATAGATGATCTTACAAGAAATAATCTCAGAAGCCAATTTGGTATGGTGCTTCAAGATACATGGCTATTTGAAGGAACTATAAGGCAAAATATTGCTTATGGTAAACCAAATGCTACGTTAGAAGAAGTTGAAAATGCAGCTAAAGCTGCCTTTATTCATAGTTTTATAAAAAGACTTCCTGATGGTTACGATACGATTATAACTGAATCTGGGGGAAATCTTTCTGAAGGTCAAAAGCAGCTTTTGACTATAGCCAGAGTAATGTTAATTGATCCGCCAATGCTTATATTAGATGAAGCAACAAGTAATGTAGATACAAGAACTGAGCTAAAAATACAAAATGCATTTCTTTCAATGATGAAAGGGCGTACAAGCTTTGTTATAGCTCATAGACTTTCTACTATCCGAGATGCAGATATAATCCTTGTTATGAAGAATGGTAAAATTGTTGAAAGAGGGAATCATGAGGAACTTGTAAATAAAGGTGGAATTTATACAGAACTTTATAATAGTCAGTTTAAGCATCAGCTGTAAAAAGATGTTTGTATATTTAAAAAAATTTATATGTTAGTATAAATTGTATAAGTAATATCATATTTAATAATATAGCTTTTTTATCATGAGTCTCTTAAAGTTATAGAGGATCATAAATTTTTAAATGCATAAGAGGTAGAAAAATGAAACGTAATAATAGTAATAGTACTAAAAATATTAAGGGAGCGAGAATTACTATATTAGTTATTGCAGTTGCATTACTTGTAATTATAGGAAGCATAGTAGCAGCACAGAAATTTTCAACAGGCAGTAAAACGGTGCAAGCTGCTAGTAGCACGGGAGAAAGTAGTAATGATGATAAAGAAAATAGCGATTCAGTTAATAAGGAAAGTAATGGCAGTGTAGAAGATGTTGCATATTTAGAAAAGTATATTGAGCAGCAAGAGAAGAACCAAAAGCCTGATGGAGCTGATGGTAAAAAAGTTGCTTACTTAACTTTCGATGATGGCCCATCAACAACAGTAACCCCTCAAATTTTAGATATCCTTAAATCTGAAGATGTACATGCAACATTTTTCCTTATAGGAAAGTATGTAGATAAAGATGATGCAAGCAAAAACTTAGTAAAGAGGGAAGTAGCAGAAGGTAATGCAATAGGCATACATTCATATTCACATGACTATGGTTACTTATTTCCAAAGGGTAAAATAAACTTGGAGAATTGTATGTCTGATTTTGATAAAACAGATAAAGCCTTAAAAAACGTTTTGGGCGAAGATTTTTCGACACGATCAATCAGGTTTCCAGGAGGACAAGAAACGTGGAGCAAAAAGGATCCTCAAGGAGCAGAAAAAGTGGACAAAGCTCTACATGAGAAGGATTGGCATCAAATTGATTGGAATGCATTATCAGGAGATGCAGAAGGTACTCATAAAAAGAATGCAGATGAACTAACCCAGGAAGCTATAAAAAGTATTGGTAATAGAGAAAAGGCACTGATTTTAATGCATGATACTTATGGAAAAGAAGAAACAGCGAAGGCTTTACCAAGAATAATAGAATATTTAAAACAGCAAGGCTATGAATTTAAAATAATAGAATAATTAATTATTATCCCCATCTTATTTATAAAATAAGATGGGGACTTTTTGTTTTCTAGGACTTTATGTTCAGATTAAACATGTGGACATTGTGCCACTTGAGAGTATAAGTTATGAAAAAACACTAATTGAGAAAGTTAAGGTTCGTTAAGCTAATCGAAATTTAAAAATATAAATATGATTTTTATTACTTATATTGTTAATTTTAAGTTATAGTATAGTTTAAAGTGCATTATTTAAAGTGTATTGTATAAATAGCCATTAAAATAAGAAATTGGATTGATAAAATTTAGCTTTCATTTATACCTACATTAGTATAATATGTAAATTGATAAAATGAAATTTATGCGAGTGTTCTAAAGAGTGTAAATTAGTGATTATTGAAAATTTAAAATTGTATTTTAAGATAATATATGTTAAAGAACTAAGATTAGGAGTGAAGAATTTTGATACTTAGCAAAGAAGTAGTTATAAGACATAGTAAAGGATTGCATGCGAGAGTCTTGGCTATGGTTGTTCATAAGGTAAGCGAACTTGAGAAGAGATATGATTTAAAGTTTTTTATAATTTATAAAGATAAAAAGAAAATTTTAGCCACAAGTCTTATGCCCCTGGTTTTATTGAAGGTAAAGCAGAATGAGAAGATTATAGTAGAAGTTCATGGAGAAGATCCCAAAGAACCGCTAGATGAATTATGCGATTTTCTACAAAGTGATTTTGATTTAGAAGATAAAAGTACTATTAATCAAGTTGATAACATAATAAATAATAATACTATAACGTTGGAGCATGTATTTAGTAATATACCTAATGGAATTATTGCTACAGATGAGAAAGATATAATTTCAATATTCAATGAGGAAGCAGAAAGATTATTAGGGATATCTTCTGGTGATGCTATTGGTAAAAAAGTATATGAAATAATAGAATTCACAAATCTTCATGAAATAAATAGAACTGGCAAATCAGAGTTAATGGTAAAAGAAATAATAAATAATAGAATATTACTTATAAATAGAACTCCAATAATAATAGACAAAAAACCTAAAGGTGCATTAGCAGTATTTAATGATATTTCAAAATTAGAAAAAGTTAAAGATGAACTAAAAACAGTGAAAGATTTGAAAGAGAGGCTACAACTTATATTAGAAACAGTACAAGATGGTATATGTGTTATAAATTCAGATGGATATATAACATACGTAAATAAGGCATATCTTAGAATTTTGAACGAAAAAGAAGAGGATATATTAAATAAAAATATTACGGATGTATCCCCAGATGGTGCAAGAATTAAAGTACTTAAAACAGGAGAAAGTATCATAGGGGCTATAAGTTATAAGGAAAATGGTGTAATAATAGTTTCAAATGTAAACCCTATAGTAATTGACGGAGAGATTACAGGTGTTGTGTCCATAGTTAAAAATGTAACAGAAGTTCAAAAGCTTTCAGAAAAATTAACTCAGGTTTCTGCAAAAGCTGATTATTTGGAAGAAGAGCTTATGAGAACTAAAAAACCTGATTCAGCTTTTTCAAAGTACATAGGTCATAGTGGTAAGATATTAGATGCACTAGCTACAACATTAAAAGCAGCGAAAACAGATACTACAGTATTAATAAGAGGAGAAAGTGGTACAGGAAAAGAATTAATTGCAGAAGGAATACATTTTTCAAGTAAGAATTCCAAAGGGCCTTTTATTAGAGTAAATTGTGCAGCAATACCACAAAACTTATTAGAAAGCGAACTTTTTGGATATGAAAAAGGAGCTTTTACAGGAGCTATAAAAAGAAAATTAGGTAAATTTGAATTGGCTCAAAATGGTACTATACTTTTAGATGAAATAGGAGAAATGGATAAGAGCATGCAGGCTAAAGTTTTAAGAGTAATTCAAGAAAAAGAATTTCAAAGAATCGGTGGAGAAGAAACTATAAAAATAAATGTTAGAATAATTGCTGCGACTCACAGAAATTTAGAAGAAATGGTAAAGTCAATGGAATTTAGAGAAGATTTATATTATAGGCTAAATGTAATTCCAATATTTTTACCACCTTTAAGAGAAAGAAAGCAAGATATAGCGCCTTTATTAGAGCATTTTATAGATAAAATAGGTAAAAGGATAAATAAAAGAATAACTATAGTAACAAATGATGCAATGGAATCTCTATTAGAATACAAATGGCCAGGGAATATAAGGGAGTTAGAAAATCTGGTAGAGAGAATAATGGCTTTAAATGAAACAGAAGTAATAGAATTAAGTGATCTTCCGTCTTATATGAGAAAGGATATAAATACAGTTAACAATGCAATCAAAATTAAAAATAATAATGAAATAGACATGCTTATTGAAGCAGATGAAATATTACCACTAAAGGAATATGAAAAAATTATAATAGAAAAAGCACTTAAGAAATATGGAAGTTATAATGCTGCAGGGAAGGCGCTAGGACTTACTCATAAAACAGTAGCTGCAAAGGCAAGACAATATGGAATAGAGAAAAAGGTAACTTGGGAATAAAAAATAGCAAGTTGGTAAAAAGTATCATGATAAAAAAGAACAACTTGATATTTTTTACCAAGAGGTATACTATTTATATTACAATTTCCTGTAAATGTTTACTTGCACTTTAGGCTAGAAGGCTTGAAAATACACACTTTTAAGTATATTTAATTAGTAATTGAAATTTTGGCATGAGTATTGCTCTATATAAAAGTACAAATATAAATAAAAACAAATCAAGATTATCTACATATATTCTAAAAAGTTTAATTCATGAAAGTTTATCTTAGACTATTAATCAGATAATGGAAGTTAGATAATTTTATAATCAATGAATTATATTATTTAGAACTTACATATATATTGCAAAAATAATTCTTCATCATAATTCTAAAAATATTAAAAGAATTTTAACCGTAATTGTGAATTGTGAAATGTGCATTGTGATCTGCAACATATATATAAATTAGATATAAATAATTTTAATCATAAATAATATTTAAATATGGGAGGAATAATTTTATGAAAAAAATAATTAATGATGCAAATTTAGTACTTGAGGATATGTTGAAAGGAATGGTAGCTGCACATCCAGAATATATAAAAAAATTAGAAAATGCAGATGTTTTAGTAAGAGTAGATTCACCAATAGATGGAAAGGTTGCTTTAGTAAGTGGCGGAGGAAGTGGACATGAGCCAGCTCATGGAGGATATGTAGGAAAAGGAATGCTTGATGCAGCAGTAGCAGGAGCAGTGTTTACATCACCTACACCAGATCAAGTATATGAAGCAATAAAAGCTGTAGATTCAGGTAAAGGGGTTTTACTTGTAATTAAGAATTATACTGGGGATGTTATGAATTTTGAAATGGCAAAAGATATGGCTGAAATGGAAGGCATTAATGTAAAAACTGTTGTAGTAAATGATGATGTTGCAGTTGAAAATAGCACTTATACAGCAGGAAGAAGAGGAATCGCAGGAACAGTATTTATACACAAAATAGCAGGTGCTAAAGCTGAAACAGGAGCTAGTCTTGAAGAAGTTACAAGAGTTGCAGAGAAAGTAATATCAAATGTTAGAAGTATGGGAATGGCTATTTCATCTTGTATTGTGCCAGCTGCTGGTAAACCAAATTTCACATTAGGAGAAAATGAAATGGAAATTGGTATGGGAATTCATGGGGAACCAGGAACTCATAGAGAGGAAATAAAAACAGCTGATGAAATTACAGAACATTTAATGAGCAAAATTCTAGAAGATATCAAATTGAGTAGTGGAGAAGAAGTAGCAGTCATGGTAAATGGATTATCATCAACACCACTTATGGAGTTATATATAGTAAATAAAAAGGTAAATGAAATATTGGAGGAAAAAGGGGTTAAAATTCATAAAACATTTGTAGGCGAATTTATGACATCTCTCGAAATGGCTGGATTTTCAATAACAGTGCTAAAACTTGATAGTGAATTAAAAGAATTATTAGATGCACCAGCTAACACACCAGCATTTAAAGTAATATAAAGCAAAGTTTTTTAGGTAGAGTTTTTGAGATTAGATGAATTTAGTAGAGCGTATCTAAGAGTGTGACGGATTCTACTACCAAAGAATTATAATTTAGATGAAGCTTTATTTAATATATAAGCATCATCTAAATTAGCCTATATAGGAGGAATAAAGATGAGTATTCAAGGAAAGAAAGTAATTGAAATATTAGAGAAAATAAGTGAAAAGATAGATGAAAATAAAGCATATTTATCGGAGCTAGACGCTGCAATTGGAGATGGAGACCATGGACTTAATATGAACAAAGGGTTTAAGGCTGTAATAGAAAAGATAAAAGATGATGATGGAAATGATATTGGAGGTATACTAAAGAAGTCAGGAATGGCATTAGTATCTAATGTTGGCGGAGCTTCAGGCCCATTATATGGAACAGCTTTTATGAAGGCAGCTGTAAGTGTTAATGGAAAATCGGAAATTGATATTAATGATTTCGCAAAGATGCTAGATGAGGCTCTTGAAGGTATAAAAATGAGAGGTAAAGGTCAAGCTGATGATAAAACTATGATAGATGCTATAGAGCCAGCATTAAAGTCAATAAAAGAAGGCATAGATAGCGGGCTCGACGTCAAGGAAATTTTAAAAGCAGCAAAAGAAGCTGCATATAAAGGTGTAGAGCATACAAAAGAAATTATAGCTAAAAAAGGAAGGGCAAGTTATCTTGGAGAAAGAAGTTTAGGTCACCAAGATGCTGGGGCTACATCTTCTGCAATAATATTAGAAACAATATATGAAGCTTTAAATTAGTAGTTCTTATTTTGATTTACGTCAAAATAGTCGTTGAAGGAGAATATATATGGTAGGAATAGTAATAATATCACATAGTAAAAATATAGCAGATGGAGTAAAGGAATTAGCAAGTCAAATGGCACCTAATGTAGATATAGGTGTGGCTGGAGGAACGTCAGATGGAAGAGTTGGCACTGATATGGAGAAAATATCAGCTGCAATAGAAGGTGTTTACTCTGAAGATGGAGTAATTATTATTTTTGACTTAGGTAGTGCTTTTATGAATGCAGAAATGGCAATAGAATTTCTAGATGAAAAGATGAAGGGAAAAATAAAGATAGTAGATTGCCCAATAGTTGAAGGAGCAGTAACAGCGGCAGTTGAAAGTAGTATAGGTAAAAATATTGAAGAAATTGAAGAAGCATTAAAACCCATGAATCTAGGAAAAATGCCTTGAAGTAATAAAATATAGATAAACAATATATGGTTTAGATTTATGTTATAGGCTACAGAAATTATAAATATTTCTATTAGAGATATGAACTTAAATATGTTTATCTAATAAATCAAATCTTTAAAATGCTTAGCCATAGTTATTCAAAAAAGAATATTTTAATAATATCTATACAGCTTAAGAAGATAGTTTCTATAATATAAATAGAAATTTATCTTCTTAATTTTTTACAAAGTATATATATTTCAATTTACAATGCACATTTCACAATTCACAATTGCGGATAAAATTCTTGAAATTTTTTTAGAGTTATGATGAAAGATTATTCTTGTAATATATATCATTTTTCGTGATGAGACATTAGTGACATCATCATTAATAACTACAATAAAGCATATTATAAATGAAAGCTAAAAGTTATTATAGATAACACAACCAGAAATGAGTAATCATTTATGAGAAAGTACTATAAATAATTATCTATTCTAAAATGTAAAAAATGTATTTCATGTATAATTGAAATTTATAAATATTGACTTGAAAAATTTTAGTTGATACTATTAAATTGAGAATTGTTATTAAAGGAGAGGGATTATGGAAAAATATACACTAAAAATTATTGATATAATCGATGAAACAGATAATACAAAAACATATTTTTTTGAAAAACCAGAAAATTTAACATGGGAACCTGGATCGCATACTCATATTGGGCATATTGGGTTTGATATTGGTGATCAGCCTAGGAAAGAATGGGTAAGACACATGTCTATCATAACTTTGCCGGAGGAAAATAAAATTGCAATAACAACCAGAGTACCAGGAAGCAAATCTGAATTTAAGAATAAGTTAGCTGAATTAAAAACTGGTGATGAAGTTGTATTTTTTAAGATAGGTTCAAGAATGGGGTTAAGACGTATAAATAGACCTATAATCTTAATATCAATGGGAGTTGGAATAGCTACTATGAGACCTCTAATTTTATCATTTATTAATGATAAAACTAATATCCCATACCTGCTAAATATAAATATAGACTCATCAGATAAATTTGTATTTAAAAATCAATTAGATAAATTAGCAGATGAAAATTATAAGAATTATTGGATAAATTCTAGAACATCATTCTATGAAATGCTCAGCAAATTAATGAAATCAGAGAATGCTATTTATTATGTAGTTGGAAGTGACGCATTTATAAAGGATATTATTCAAAGATTAAGAGTAAATAGCATCAAAATTGAGGAGATTATTATAGATAGAAAAGATGAGAGAAAACAAAAATTTTTAGAAGGTTAAAGATGATTAAAAGGGTTCCTTCTCTCATTTTTATTGAGAGAAGGAATAATATTTGCTTTATTACTGGATTCCAGGAATTTTAGGAAGACATGAGAATCCTTTTTCTAAGTCCTTATCGGTTGGAATGTAATCTTGCATTGAACCATTTAAATAGGATTCATAAGCGGTCATGTCAAAATATCCTGTACCTGTTAATCCAAAGAGGATTGTTTTAGCTTCTCCTGTTTCTTTACATTTTAAAGCTTCATCGATTGCACCTCTGATAGCATGAGAGGATTCAGGGGCTGGAAGAATAGTTTCATGTTTTGCAAAGAAAACAGCAGCCTCAAATACTTTAGTTTGTTCTACAGATATAGCTTCCATGTATTCATCATGATAAAGTTTTGAAAGAATAGGAGACATACCGTGATACCTAAGACCTCCGGCGTGATTGGCTGATGGAATAAAGCTGCTTCCAAGTGTATACATCCTTGCAAGAGGAGTAATCTTACCAGTATCACAGAAGTCATATGCATAGCGTCCTCTTGTTAATGAAGGACAAGAAGCAGGCTCCACAGCAATAATTCTAGGATTAGCTTTTTCAGTTAACTTATCTTGCATAAATGGAGCAATTAGCCCACCAAGGTTAGAACCACCTCCAGCGCAGCCAATTACGATGTCTGGATACTCATCGATCATCTCCATAGCAATTTTTGATTCTAAACCTATTATTGACTGATGAAGTAGTACTTGATTTAGCACAGATCCTAACACATATTTACAGCCATCGGTAGTAACAGCTTTTTCTACAGCTTCAGAGATTGCACATCCAAGACTCCCTGTACTATTAGGATCTATTTCTAAAATTGATCTTCCAGCGTTAGTTGTATTACTTGGGCTTGGAATAATATTTCCATCAAAAGTTCTAATTATTGATTTACGGAAAGGTTTTTGTTCATAAGAACATTTAACCATGTAAACTGTAAGTGGAAGATTATAATAAGAACAAGCCTCTGCTAGAGCAGTACCCCATTGACCAGCACCAGTTTCTGTGGTGAGGCTTGTCAATCCTTGTTTTTTTGCATAATATGCTTGAGCAATTGCTGAATTAAGCTTATGGCTTCCAGAAGTGTTGTTTCCTTCAAATTTATAATATATTTTAGCAGGAGTTCCTAGAGCCTTCTCTAAATTGTATGCTCTAATTAATGGTGATGGACGGAACATCTTATAAAATTCTTGTAATTCTTCAGGAATATCGATGTAGCGAGTTGAATTATCTAGTTCTTGTTTTGCAAGTTCTGTGCAGAATACAGGATATAAATCTTCAACTTTTACAGGTTGAAAGTTTTGTGGGTTTAGCATTGGATCTGGAAGTTCCTTCATATCTGCACGAAGATTATACCATTGTTTTGGTATTTGATCCTCGGTAAGATAAATTCGATGTGGTATTTTTTTCATAATTAATAGCCCCTTTCAGTTATAAAGTAAAAATTCTTAAATATAATTTTGTATTTTAGCTAAATAGGTTGAAATATAAGCATATTAGATTTTTTTATGTATTTAGAATTATAGAAATTAACGAAATAACCAAAACATATTAAGTTTTTACGTAATAAACTTATAATTCTAATCACAAAAATTAATCAATATACATAACAAAAAAAGACCTTTGTCCAGTATTTCTACTAGGACAAAAGTCGATAACTTCTGCGGTACCACCTAAATTGGCTAAAATAAGCCCACTCATTAAATGTACATAATAATACACTTTCCTATAATAACGAATGGAAAATCCGTTGGGCATTACTAAGCTTAACATGAATATAAGCTGTTCCTCCCACCCTTATAAGTCCATTCGACATAGTCTGTATTGCTGTAATCTCACCCTCTACAACTCTCTTTAAATCATTTAACTAGGTCTACTACTCTTAATCAATGGTTTGTAAAAATATTCAATTATTTCCATGGAATAATTATATGCACTAAAATAAAAAATGTCAATTATTTTTATTTGCTATATTATCGCTTAATTCATAATACTTTCATTGAGATTATATTTTTAAAAACAATAATGTATTCATTATACTTTATAAGAATAGTAAAATATATTATAGTAAGGAATTATTTTATCAATTCTCCATTTTGATATTTTTTATGCCTATAAATTTACTATAGTATTACATAATATTAACTGAATTACAATTAACTCTAAGCAAGGAAATAATAAATAATAAATAATGAATTGGAGTGAATCTATTGAAAAGATGTTCTTTAATTATTTTCATTATTATTTTTATACCAGTCATTTTTTGGGGGGGGTTATTTAGGCCCTGGATCAGCTGATTATAGTTATAAATTATCTAGCAAATATATAATTTATCATCCAAGTTCAGATTGTACCGAATTAGATAAAAAGGAAAATAGAAATATGACTGTAATTGTAGACAGTAGGGTTAGTGGCATAGCATGGGATGAAAATTTTATACTAGCCGAACAAACAAAGAATAATTCTAAAAATTATTGGATTATAGATGTAAAGCAAGATAAAGTATATGGGCAACTTAAGTATGAAGATTTTGATAAACATCGGTATTTTCTGAAAATTGATAGTAAATTAAGGCTTGAAAATCCTGATAAATATAAAAATTTAGATCCAAGTAATAAATAACAAATTGTTTTTCTTATGCAGAAATATTCCATAATTATAGATTTGATGATTGGCATAATCATTAATCTTGTTTATACTATATCTTATGAAATAATTTGATAGTATTTTACACATTGACACAAGCGCATTACAAAATAACAAAAATAAATGTAGAAAAATGAAATAGATATAAAGTTTTGTGTAGCTTACAATGTTAATTCGTAAAAATAAAGAGATATTAAAAATTAGGAGATTTGTAAGAATGTATTTACATTAAATTCCAATTGTGATATAATTATGTTTGTGTTGTGATAGATAAAATAAAAATTCTGTGAGTTATTTTTAAACTCACTTGGATGATTTTTTATATAAATTATTCATGAATTTATTCGAATTATAATTATTATTTAAAGAATAAAAAAGGACGTTCAATTATAATAACTTACCATCTCGCGTAATTGGTACTTACGTTTTTAAAGCAATATAATTATACTAGTCCTAAAAATATAAATAATGTTTCAACTATATATTTGTTCTATCGTTATTTGAAGAGTTTTAAAATTATAGAGATTAGATTGAGTAGCTCACTAAGAAAAAGAAATATATTTTTCATTAAATCCTTATCGAAACGCCTTTTTGCATGTGCACGTTTCATATGCTACGCCTCCATAATATATCGATTTGAGATGGCATAATAATTATAACATTAATTGGTAAAAAATACAAATTAGCATTCATGATATGTTAAGCAGTAGTAGGAGAATTTCTACTACTATTTTTAGTTTTAAGGGAAAAAATATATAATATGATAACTAATATGATGTTTCATTGTTAAATCAAACTATGTATCTATAAGATATGTTAAATATTACTAAATATTACTGTGCTTAATTATGATAGGCATTTTTAGATGTTATTCTAATTAAATTTATTATATATTGAAATTATGTTGCTATATTCAAGTCTCAATTGAATATTTACCTAATAGAGTTTTGAATGAAAATTTATTATCTGGGTATATACATTAAAATAAGTTATAGTAATTTTTAGATAATTGACAATTAATTAACGATCATGATATTATATGCATATACATATAATATCTGTTTTAATAAATTTATTTTTATTAACACTACTTTACAATAAAATTAACTGACTCCGTCATGCGAAGCAATAAAATCTATTACATCTTTAGCAGTTGATATAT
>NZ_JBJIAB010000023.1:0-93310 GCF_045310795.1 Candidatus Clostridium helianthi | reverse complement strand
ATTAGTTTGTACAGAAATCGGAGTTTGGTTCATTGTATTTTATGGGATTTCTTTTTAATTACTTGTAAAGTGGTGTTATACTTTAATAACATTATACATATTTTAATTATTTAGATTAGTTTCATATTCCTTCCCATAATACGCCTTTATCAAGCTTACATTGTGTTATAAATTCTATTGCTGCCACACTATGTTCAAGATCACCGTATAATTTTTGTTTCTCTAGGCCTGATATATTATTATTACTTATTAGTAACATCTTATAGTTTTCTACTATCATTGTTATAGCGCTTTTTAATGCTTCTTTTTGTTGATCCTTTGTTAGCTTTTCGTCTTTTACTTCTCTCATACCCTCACCCCTTTTCTATAACTAAAAATATTCTATAAGATTATATAAAATCCCTTTTTCCAATCTACAGTATTTATGTTATTTTGTATAAGATTTTTATTAATAAAATTGTGTTATTGCTATTTCCCAATATAAAACAATTTTTTTATAAACTTAAAATTCAATAAGAATTAATTTATATACTAGTCTTGTCATAATACTGTAACAATCTTAAGTTATAATGGCAATATAAACAATTTTCATTATTTTTTTACCTCAAAAAAATATCATAAACCAATTTTAGGATAGCTTATATTTCCAAATAAGCTATCCTTTTCATTGATTTTTCTTAATAATTTGCCAAATTAAAACGATTAAGATTTTTTATCTTTTAATATAATTATATTCCATCATATCTTTAGTAAACAGTACTATTTAGAACTTTCTATTAAGAATCCTCCTAGATCCCGATCCAATTCTCTAATATGCTTTCTCCACCAACTGGACATCTTTTGTTGTACATTTATAACGAATAATGCTGAGACACCAGCTTTTTCAAAAACTTTTCTTAATTCTCTAAGCTCCTCTTTGAATTCTTCATGTTGCTTATGTTGAATATCGTATTTAGGATAATTGCTCTTTCTTTGCATCTCTTCTTCATCATTAAAATGCTTAATAACGTACTCTTCTAGAAAGCTTAAAGTCTCTATAACCTCATCTTTTCCTTTTCCCTCTCTCATCGCAATTACTAACTTATTAATTCTATCAAACAATTCTTTGTGTTGATGATCTATTTTATCAATACCTACTGACCATTTCTTATCCCAATTAAATTCCATAAAAAACCACCCTTCATTAATGCATAAATTATTCTTAAGTTGATTCTCTTTTTTATAATACCTCCATAATATAATTTTAGTTAAATTGATTCGATATACTTATAAACATCGAATCTCTTTAACCTAATCATATATTTCTACATTCTTATACAAATACCTTCTTTATATCGTCTTTATTTTAACTTTTATTTCCACATTTTTCAGCACTAAAAGCATCATTTTCTCTTTTTTATACACGATGAATTGTAAACTTATAACATTGTGTAGGTTTTTATGTCGTTAATAATTTACTATTGTAATATATTTTTTAATAAAAATATACTTATTCTCTTTTTCTTACCACCTGTATACCATATAATTGTACTTTCATATGCTATAATCCACTTTTGAAACCCCATTACTTTATTGTTAGTTAATTTATTTTTTTACATAAAAAAAGACCAAAGAATATTTATATCTCCTTAGTCTAAAATATCATATCTATTTATATACTATTATTCCAGTTATATAACCCAATATTCCCGAAATAGTTATCGCTAATATTTTTAATACTGGAATATTAATTTTTATTTCCATACACTTTAATCCTCTGTCTTTCTATATCTTAAATTCTAACACTTTAATTATAACATGTCCGCTTCAAATTTTCTACTTAAAAAGGATGGTTAATTTAGGTTGCTTTCCTCTATAATTCTTTTGCTTTTGCAACCAAAACAACCTTCTATTAGTTAGATTGCTACACCTAACTAATAAAAGGCATTAGTCATATATAATGTTAGAATATTAATTTTCACAAAAACTATTAGTCGCTATTAAAATATAGATAGAAACCATTTTTTTGCAATATTCAACTTAGCTTTTCAACTTAATTAAATGCTTACTAAGACACTTTATTTTTAAGTCTTAATTTATCAGCTATTATAGCTATAAATTCACTATTTGTTGGCTTTCCTTTATCATTATGCACTGTATATCCAAATAACCTGTTAATAGCCTCAATTTGACCTCTTCCCCACGCTACTTCTATTGCATGTCTTATTGCTCTTTCAACTCTTGAAGCTGTTGTATTGTACTTCTTAGCTATTGAAGGATATAACTCTTTAGTTACTGCTGATAATAATTCCATATCGTTAACAACCATTGTTATAGCTTCTCTTAAATACATGTAACCTTTAATATGAGCTGGCACTCCAACTTCATGTATTATATTAGTTATTTCTGTTTCTAAATCAATAGGTGCCTTTGTTTTATTTTCACTTGGAGTAGATATCATTGATGATGCATACGAATTTCTCATGTTTGTTTCTTGAACTGCAGCAGAGCTATTAAACATTTCTCTGATTCTCTTTGTGAATACTTCCATGTCAAAAGGTTTTACAGTATAATAATCCGCACCAAGAGTTATTGCCTGTTGAGTAATCTTATCTTGACCTACTGCTGATAATATTATTATTCTTGGAACCTTTTCCAATTGCATTGTATTTAATTTTTCTAAAACACCTAATCCATCTAAATGTGGCATAATTATATCAAGAATAACTAAATCAGGCTTTCTTTCTACTATTAACTCCAAAGCCTCTCTACCATCTTTTGCAATTCCTGTGACAACTATATCTTTTTGATTAAGTAGATAATCATTTAATATACTGCAAAATTCTTTGTTATCATCAGCAATTAGTACAGATATTTTTGAATCTTCCATATTTTTTCTCTCCTTTTGTCCATTCTTTTATTATGTTTGTATTTTAATATATTATTTAACCCCTATAACTATATCTTATTAAATAGTTCCATTATTGTACAATATAACACAATATATTACTTCTACAAATTATTGTAAGATCCTTTGACATTAATAGGGTATGTACGTCTACATTTACAATAGTAATTTTTCTATTAATATATTCCCTTTTACATAAATATCTCTTAAGTCCGATTAATATTACTTTATCATCTTCCACTATTTGTAAATTATACACTTTTTTTCTCAGAAAGTAAATAGGTTCTGACAAAATACTTTTAAAGTATTTTTTTAAGTAAAAATGTAACTATATATTTCCTAAATTCTCAATTATTAAGTGAATACATATTTATTATATAATTATATTCCTTTTTCTACAATCTATATCGAAATTATATATTAATAATTATTTTAAAATTATGTAATTTTATATGATATAACGCCATAAATCAATACTATATTTTCCTTTGTTAATTTTATATTCCATAAATTCAAATAATTTTATATCAAACTCAAAACAAAAGCAAATGATGATAGGTAGCGATTTTTAAATACGCTACCTATCATCATTTGTTTTTATTTTATTATTCCTGCTTCTTGAAGCATCCATTCTATATAAATACCATAGCCAGTATCAGGTTTATTTATTAGTACGTGAGTGACCGCTCCAACTATTTTATCATTTTGAATTATAGGACTTCCACTCATTCCTTGAACAATTCCACCTGTTTTTTGTAACAACCTTGGATCAGTAATTTTTATTACCATGCTTTTTGACCCTGGAATAGATTGATTTAAAGTCTTTTCAATCTCAATGTCGAATTCTTGTGGACCACTTTCATCTACTGTTGTAATTATTTTAGCTTTTCCTACAGATATCTCATCTCTAAACCCAACTTTAAGAGGTTTAATTTTATTATTTAATGCTTGAGCATTTTTGATTTCACCAAAAATTCCACTTTGAGTATTTTTTTCAATATTTCCAGTTGGTGTCTCTTCATTTAAAAAAATTCCTTTCAATTCACCTGGAGATCCTTTTTCTCCTTTTCTAACACTTATTATAGATGACTCTAATAAGTCTCCTTTCTTTACTAAAAATGGTTCATTTGTGTCTGCATCTGTTATCGGATGTCCTAATGCTCCGAACTTTTTAGTACTTGGATCAAAGAAAGTCATTGTTCCCACTCCTGCAGTCGAGTCTCTTATCCATAATCCTATTTTATAATCTTTATTATTTTCTTTTTTTAGATGTATTGTTTTTGTAAGATTCTCACCATTTCTTAAAATATCAACCTTTATACTTTCATTATCACATTCTTTAATTGTTTTTAATAAATCCATGGAATTCTCCATATTTTCACCATTTACTCTTAGTATTACATCACCAATTTCAAGCCCAGCAGCCTTACCAGGACTTTCTTCCTTTTTATTATTGATTTCAATTTCAGAATATCCAACAATAATCACGCCTTCACTATTCACTCTAACTCCGACTGGATTTCCGCCTGGATATATTTCTAAATCTTTAATTTTTTGTACTTCGACAGCTTTCAGAGGAATCATTCCCAAAAATTTTATCTCATACTCATTATCGTTATTACCAATCTTACTTATGGTGTTTCCTATGGGTGCAATTGATTGTACTGTCTTTTCATCTCTTGTATAAATCTTACTTGGTAATTTCCTTATGCTCATTGTGGTAAATAAAATTAGAATAAGGATTGGAGTCATAATTAAACTAGTAGCACATAAAATTTTTTTCTTCATATTTCTCTCCTCCTTTACTTACTAATTTTAATTTTCCCACTGCACTCAAGTCTTATCCTATAAGAACTTTGTTATTGTAGTCAAAAAATTTAGCTTATACTAAATTTTAAAAGTATATAACTTTATTTCTTTTACTTTATATATAAATTTCCAAAATTATAAAAATAAAAAAATAAAACCATGCAATTACATGGTTTTATTTTTACCAATTTTATTTTCTATATGTATTTATTTTTTAATTTCTAGCTTTTTTAGTTCACTTAATTTTATCATTTCCTTAACATTATTTAATGTAGCTTCTGTTACATCGTCTCCTGCCAACATTTTACTTATCTCAAGTTCCTTTTCTTCTTTTTCTAAAATCTTTATCCTTGTAAATGTTTTGTTATCTTTAACTTTTTTCATAACAAAATAATGATGATCAGATAATACAGCAATTTGCGGTAAATGAGTTATGCATAAAACTTGATGTGTATCTGATAGTTGATACATCTTTTCTCCAACTCTTTGTGCAACTGCTCCACTTATTCCTGTATCTATTTCATCAAAAATTAATGTTGGTATTTCATCCTTCTCAGCAAAAACACATTTTAAAGCCAGCATTATTCTTGACAGTTCTCCACCTGATAATACTTTTTCAAGTGGCATAAGCGGTTCTCCTGGGTTTGTAGATATTAAAAAACTAACCTCATCAAATCCCTTCTCATTAAACTCTTTTTGACGAACTATACTTATTTCCATTCTTGATTTTTCAAGACCAACAAACGTAAGTTCTCTTAATATTTTTTCTTCTAAGAATTTACTTTTTCTTACTCTTAGTTCATGAAGAATTAAAGCTTCTTTTTCCATTTTAGATAGAATTTCTTTCTCTTTTTCCTTAAGACTTTCTATTATTTGCTCAGAATTTAATATTTCATTATATTCTTTTTTTATTTTTTCATAATAATCTAATATCTCCGGAATTGTTGGCGCATATTTCTTCTTGTAAGTATTTATTTCATAAATTCTAGAATTTACTTTCTCCAACGCATCTTGATCAAAAACAATCTCTTCTGCCATATCACGAATTTCGCGACTAGCTTCTTCTAAAGTATAAAATGCTTCTTCAATTAATTGTTTATTCTTCTTAATCTTTTCAAAATGATTTTCTACATTAGATAGTTCATGCATTATCTTTGATATGGAATCAATCACATTTAACTCTTCGTTTCCACTAAGTATTCCATATGATATAGATAAACTATTATTAATTTTTTCAGCATTTGCTAAAATATTATATTCTTCTTTTAACGTTTCTTCTTCATCCTTTTTTAATTTAGCTTTCTCAATGTCTTCAATTTGAAATTTAAGATAGTCTAATAATTTTTCCCTATCTTGATTGCCACAAATTCTATTAATTTCTTCTCTTATTTTTATTAAATCTGCCCTTAAATCACTAAATCTACCTATTGGATTTATCATCTCATCGCCTATAAATCCATCTAAATATGATATATGAGTATTTCTTTGTAGAAGTTCTTGATTAGCATGTTGGCCATGAATATCTAAAAGTTTTGCTCTAATTTTTCTAAGTTGTGAAGTAATTAAGCTTTTTCCATTTACCTTTATCAAGTTTTTTCCACTCGCATGGCTTTCTCTCGAAATTATTAACACATCTTCATACTCAATATCTAATTCTTCCAGAACCTCAGAAACTTTTGATTTTTCTAATGAAAATAATGCCTCTACATATGTTCTATCTTCACCAGTTCTTATTAAATTTTTCGAGAACTTTCCGCCAAGAACAAAGTCGATTGCATCTATCATTATGGACTTCCCTGCTCCTGTTTCTCCTGAAAGTATATTAAACCCTTCACTAAAATTTATCGTCATGTCTTCTATCAACGCAAAATTTTTGATATTTAATTGAATTAGCATTTCATCCCACCCTTAATATTTATGATGACATTCTTTTTCTTATTTTATCAACCAAATCTTCAGCACTTTCCAAACTTCTAACTAAGATGAAAATAGTATTGTCTCCTGCCACTGTTCCTGCAATATCCGCACTTTCCAAATTATCAATAGCTTCAGCTGTAATCGGTGCTGACCCTGTTATAGTTTTTATTACAACCATTTTATCTACGTTTTCTACTGAAAGTACTGTATTCGCTAAAATATTGCTTAATCTATCAATAATGTTTTTTTGTTCTCCTGTAGACACGACATATTTAGATTTACCATTAGTCGATTGCATTTTTATTAACTTTAAATTCTTTATATCTCTAGATACAGTAGCTTGTGTCACATCAAATCCTTCTTTTTTTAATGCATCTGCCAACTCTTCTTGTGTCTCTATTTCTCTTGAGCCTATGATTTCTAATATTTTAGTATGCCTTTTTGATTTCAAAGTTTCTCACCATCACATTCTTTAGAATTATTCAAAATCTTACTTCTCAAGACTTTAAAATAATCATAATCATCAAATACAAGTAATTTTACACTTTTTTTATTTTTACTTACCTTTACCGAAGTTTCATGATTAATTTTAATAGCCTTTTGACCATCTACAGTCAAATAAATTTTTTCTTCTTCATGGTCTGCATATATCTCTATAACACTGTCTCCTTTTAATACAATAGTTTGCATACTTTTGGTATGAGGGCATATAGGAGTTATTGTTATAAGTTCTAAATCTGGATATATAAATGGTCCTCCTGCTGAAAATGAATATGCTGTAGATCCAGTAGGTGTTGCTATAATAAGTCCATCACCTTTGAATGTCGAATATATTTTTCCATCTACAAAGATCGTAAATTTCACCATTCTTGAAAGAGTTCCTCTAGCCAGTACCACATCATTTAAAGCCTTAAGTTCTTCTTTATTCTCATCTGATTCAACTTTACAATTTAACATCATTCTGTCAACAAATTTATATTTCCCATCTTTCAATTTTTCAAGAGCAATATCAATATCTGATATATCTACACTTGACAAAAATCCTAAATTTCCTATATTAATCCCTAAGATAGGTGAATTAAAACTATCGTTTAAAGATCTAGCTATTCCAAGGAGTGTACCATCTCCGCCCAATACGATAAGTAAATCAATATCTACTAAATTCTGCTCTTCTATATCGAATGAATTAAAAACTTCAATGTTTTTCAAGTTAAACTTTTCCTTAAACTTTTTTACAACCATATTTAATATTTTATTATCTGCATCTTTTGATGGATTAATTGCAATCCCAATATTATTCATAGCCCCTCCAAGGAAGTTAAATTTCTATGTGTGAATTTTCAATAACTTCATCTATATCATCTTTTCCAAAATCACTCGTTTTATTTTTATCCTTTGTAAAATACACTAAATATTCTCTATTTCCTTCTGGCCCTTTAATAGGAGAAAAGCTCACACCTAAAACATTTAAGTTTTGCTGTAATAGAAAGTCTATAATATCATGTACTACTTCCTTATGTGTGCTTATCTCTCTTACAACACCTTTTTTTCCTACTTTCTCGCGTCCAGCTTCAAATTGAGGCTTTATAAGCGCAACAACTTCTCCATCATCTTTTAGCAAATTTATTGTTGCAGGCATTATTTTTTTTAGTGATATAAAAGATACATCTATAGATGCAAAGTCTAAAGGTTCTCCTATATCTTCTAGAGTAACATATCTTATATTGGTTCTTTCCATGCAAACTACTCTTTCATCAGTTCTAAGTTTCCATGCAAACTGTCCATAGCCAACATCTACAGAAAACACTTTAGAAGCACCGTTTTGAAGCATGCAATCAGTGAATCCGCCTGTGGATGCCCCTATATCCATACACACTTTATTTTCTAATGATATGCTATAAGTTTTCATTGCTTTTTCTAATTTAAGTCCACCTCTGCTAACATACTTAAGCGTTTCTCCGCGATATTCAATATTAGCATTAGAACTTACTTTCTCCCCAGCCTTATCTACTTTTTGACCATCAACATAAACTTTACCTTCCATTATGCAAGCTTTTGCTTTTTCTCTAGAATTAATTATGCCCTTTTCTACTAAAAGTAAATCAAGTCTTTCTTTTTTTTCCGCCATTTGTTTCTCCTTTTAATCATAAAGCTTCATAACAATCTTGCTTATATTCTCGTAATCTAATTTATATGTTTTATACAAGATTTCTACATTTCCCTGAGGAATAAATTCATCATCATATCCAAGTGATCTAATAGTTCCTTTATAATCTATTTCACTTAAATAATCTCTTACAGCTGAACCTAATCCACCTTTTAAAATGTTATCCTCTATTGTTAAAACATTATATCCTTCTTTTTTTATATTTTCTAGTAATTTTTTATCAATTGGCTTAACAAATGTTGCATTAATAACCGTTGGATTTAATCCTTTCTCATATAGGAATTCTTTTGCAAGCATTGCATGTTGAACCATCCTGCCAGTTGCAATAATACAAACCTTAGAACCTCTATTTACTATTTCCCATTGTCCTTCTACCACCTCTTTAATTGGTGAAAGAGTATCAATTATGTTTCCACCCTTTGGATATCTTATTGCAACTGGCGCATTTTTGTTAATTGCCCACTTTAATAAAACATCAACTTCTTCTAGACATTTTGGTACAACTATATGTATATTAGGGATCATAGATAAATAGGATAAATCATTAATACCTTGATGAGTTTCACCGTCTTCTCCAACTATTCCCGCTCTATCTATCGCAAATACTACAGGAAGATTTTGAATACAAACATCATGCAATACCTGGTCAAACGCCCTTTGTAGAAATGTTGAATAAACTGCGAAAACAGGTTTTAAACCGTTACTCGCCATCCCAGCTGCAAGAGTAACTGCATGTTCTTCTGCTATTCCCACATCAAAGAATCTATCTCTAAATTTCTGTGAAAAACACTTAAGTCCTGTACCTTCTGGCATAGCTGCTGTAATTGCAACTATTTTTTCATCTTGAGCTCCAAGATTTACTAGTGCCTTTCCAAATGCCTTTGAATAGCTATTCTTTGGTGATGCATTTGATTCACCGCTTTCTAAATTAAATGCTCCTACCGCATGGTACTTACTTGGACTTTCTTCTGCTAGCGCATAACCTTTTCCTTTTTGAGTTAAAATATGTATTATTACTGGTTCGTTTATTTCTTTTGCTTTTATAAACACCTCTGTCATTGCATCGATATCATGCCCATCAATTGGTCCAATATATTTTACCCCCATGTTTTCAAAAAACATAGATGGAACTATTAATTGCTTTATGCTATCTTTAACTTTAGATATTTTTCCCGCTATATTTTTACCTAGATTTGAGTTATCTAGAGATGCATGAATATCAGTCTTTAACTTATTATATACTGGTGCTATTCTAAGTTTATTTAAATATCGCGATAATCCTCCGACATTTGTTGAAATTGACATCTGGTTATCATTTAATATAATGATTAATTTTGTTTTTCTAAATCCAACATCATTTAGAGCCTCGATTGCCATTCCACCTGTTAGAGCACCATCACCTATAACAGAGATAACATTATATTTTTCTTTCTTTAAATCTCTTGCCCTTGCAATTCCAAGCGCTGCTGATATTGAAGTGCTACTATGACCTGTATCAAAATAATCATATTTACTTTCATTTCTCTTAGGAAATCCACTTATTCCATCATATTTCCTAAGCTTTTTAAATCCTTCTTTTCTTCCAGTCAAAATTTTGTAAACATAACTCTGGTGTCCTACATCCCATACTATTTTATCTTTATCAAAGCTAAAAGCTTTAAATAAACTTAATGTTAATTCAACGACTCCTAAATTAGATGCCAAATGGCCACCAGTTTTAGAGACACTATCTATTAAAAATTTTCTAATCTCACTACTTAAAACTTTATAATCTTCTTCATTAAGCTTTTTTAAATCTTCTGGAAAATTCAATTTATCCAGTAAGTTCATAACAATCATTCCCTCTATTAATTTTCTCTATTTAAAAGAGTATATGTAAGTTCAACTAAACAATCTGAATTAACACTCAAACTCTTAAGAATAGATATGCATTCTTTAGTTAAAGTTTCACATAATTCTTTGCACTTATCTAATCCAAAAGCCGATATAAAATTTGTTTTATTATGTTCTTCATCTGCATGTATATTTTTACCTAATACATTACTATCTCCAATAACATCCAATATGTCATCTTTTATTTGAAAAACAAGCCCTAGCTTTTCACCATATTCTCTTAATAATCTCAAATCATCTTCAGGCGCGTCAGCTAAAATTGCTCCTGAAACTATTGCTGCTCTAATAAGTGCACCTGTTTTTTTAGCATGCATATATTCTAACTCATCTTGTGATATCTTCTTTCCTTCTGAAATAATGTCTACTACTTGACCGCCTATCATACCTTCTGCGCCTGCCGCAACTGCTATCTCATGTGCCGCTCTTAAAGCATTGTTTTCACTTTTTAGCGCATAATCCATCATTATTATCATAGCTTCGTTTAATAAAGCATCTCCTGCAAGAACTGCTATATTTTCCTGAAATTTAATATGATTTGTAGGTTTTCCTCTTCTTAAATCGTCATTATCCATACAAGGAAGGTCATCGTGAATCAATGAGTATGTATGAATCATTTCCATGGCAGCTGCCATTGGCATAACTTTCCTATAATCTTCTTTGTATATATAGTAAGTTAGCGAAAGCAATATTGGTCGTATTCTTTTCCCGCCTATATTCAAACTATAGCTGCATGAATCATATATAATTCTATTAAAACTTCCTTTTTTACTAAAATAATTTTCTAAATATTCATTGATATCTTTTTTTAAATTATTTATCTCCATACTCTTCACTAAACTCCAATTCTTTATCATCTTTAATTATAGAAATTTTAGCTTCATAGGAATCTAAAATCTTATAAATCTTATTTACAAGTTTAACACCTTCTTCATAAGATTTCATAGATTCCTCAAGATTCAAGTCATCTGTTTCTAAATTGCTTAATATATCTTGAAGTTTAGTTAACATTTCTTCATAACTTTCTTTTTTAGCCATATCTCAAACTCCTCATTTTGATGGTATGAATTTTCCCTCTATATTACCATCTTTAAGAATAACTTCTATATTTTTATCTTCATTTAGCTGTTCTTTCGATGTAATAATATTATTTTCATTATCTTTTATTATAGCATATCCTTTTGAAATTACCTTAATTGGATTATGAGCAAAAAGCAAATTATTTAAATTTTCTACTTTGTTCTTTTCTCCTTTAATTTTCGTTCTCATTGCAAAATTCAACCTATCTTGTAATCTATCCACTTCTAAATATGAATTAGATATTTTAGCCATCGGAGAATGAACCTTTAAAATTCTTTGAGCTCCTGATAAATTATTTCTACAAGTATCTAATCTATCACTTATATACTTATCTAAATTCTTTGAAATATCTAGTAATCTATCTTTTATATTATCACTAAGTGGAACAGCAATCTCAGCACCTTGAGAAGGTGTTGCTGCCCTGACATCTGCTACAAAATCACAAATTGTAAAATCTATCTCATGCCCTACTGCTGAAATTATGGGTATTTTAGAGTTAAAAATCGCCTTAGCCAACTCCTCTTCATTAAAATTCCATAATTCCTCTATTGAACCTCCGCCTCTGCCTACTATAATTATATCTACTGATTTCTTTCTATTAAAATAACTAATTCCAGAAATGATATCCTTGTAGGCACCTGCACCTTGTACTTTTGCCGGATATAGGACTACATCCACAAGACTACTTCTTCTAGTTGAAACATTTATAATATCTCTTATTGCCGCTCCTGTTGGCGATGTAACTATTCCTATTCTCTGAGGATACTTTGGTAATTCCTTTTTATATGCTTCATCAAAATATCCTTCTTTAGATAATTTTTCTTTAAGTTTCTCAAATTTAATGAATAAATCGCCTAAGCCTTCTTTTCTTATCTCATCACAATAAAGCTGGAAGCTTCCAGTGGCAGGGTATATTGATGCCCTACCTTTAATAATAACTTCCATCCCTTCTTCTAATGGAAAATCTAATAATACTGCATTACTTTTAAACATAACGCAATTTATCCTGCCACTACTATCTTTAAGTGTAAAGTAAATATGACCACTACTATGATACTTCAAATTAGAAATCTCCCCTTTTACAGAGAGATTACTTAAGATAAAGTCATTGTCTAACATTCTTTTTATATAATTTGTGACCTCTGAAACAGTTAAAGTCTTAATATTCATTTTCCTGTAAAGCCTCACATGCATTTTTTATTAATAAAGTAGTTGTTAAGGAGCCAACTCCACCTGGAACTGGAGTTAAATATCTACATTTATCTATTACCTTATCAAAATCTACATCTCCAGTTATTTTACCCTCAAAAGATGATGTTCCAACATCTATTACAATCGTATTTTCATTTACGTATGTTTCATCAATGAATTTTGGTCTTCCTATAGCTACTACTAAAATATCTGCATTCTTGCAAACTTCTCTTAGATTCTTAGTTTTTGAATGACAAATTGTAACTGTTGCATTTTCATTCAATAAAAGCTGAGCTACTGGCTTTCCAACTATATTGCTTCTTCCAAGGACTACAACATTCTTCCCTACAATATCTATGTTTAGACTCTTAATTAAGGTAATTACTGAATTAGGTGTACAAGGTAAAAATTTTGGCTCTCCCATATATAGTTTTCCTTGACTCTCAAATGTAAGACAATCAATATCCTTATTAGGAGATATTTGCTTGATAATTTTCTTTTCATCAAAATTATTCGGAAGTGGCAACTGTAGAATAATTCCATGAATATTATTATCTTCATTTAATTTATGTATTTCTGCTATAACATCTTCGTCATTGCAAGTTTCTGGTAAAGTTAATTTTAGAAACTCAACTCCAAGAGAATTAGCTACTTTCTCTTGACTGCCCATATAATAAATAGATCCACCATCATTACCAACTAATATTGATGCAATTTTAGGAACTTGAAGATCTTTTTCTTTTCTATTATTAACAAAATTTTTTATTTCTTCTTTAACTTTTAATGTAACTTCTTTACCATTAATAATTTGCCCCATTTTATCATTCTACCCACTTTCACTTTGTAATCCTATTTTATATGATTTTAAGTATTTTTAATTGCAAATATTCTAAACATAATTAAATTATAAATCATGTGTATTTAAAATATATTAGTATATTAAAATTAGTCCTGCTTAATCTTATCTAGTACTCCATTTATAAACGATACACTTTTTTCATCTGAATATCTTCTTGTAATTTCTAAAGCTTCATTTATGGCAACACCTCTTGGTACTTCCTTATCATATAATAATTCGTATGTTGCAATTCTTAAAATGCTTAAATTAACTTTAGATATTCTTTCAATTTTCCAGTTATGTAAATTATCTTGTATAACTTTGTCAATTGCTTCTTTATTATTGTTTACACCAATTAACACTTGTTTTACATATGTTAAGTCAATCTCTTTTATATCCCCTTCATAATTCTCTACAAATGCTTCCACTACATCTTCCATTGTATCTTTGCTCAAAGTCATTCCAAAAAGTAACTCCATAGCCTTTTCTCTTGATAATTTTCTATTCATATATTCCTCCTAAATATGTATCATAGTTAATTATGTACATTTATCATTATACACACTTTTGCTTTCTTTTAAACCTTGGTTAATTTCAGCATAGAAACACCCTCTGAAAGCTTCAGAGGGTGAAAATCAAACTAGTTAGATTCACTTTCTTCCTTTTTTGATATATAAATATTCTGAACATAGATATTAACGGCTTCAACATATAGTCCAGTCATAGCTTCCACGGTTTTCTTAACATTATCTTGCACCTGAGGCACAACTTCCATTATTTTCTTACCATATTCAACTGATACGTTCATATCTATAATTGCTTTATCTTCTTCTAGAGTAACTTTGCTTGCTTTAGCGGTGTTCTTTTTACCTTTAAATATGTTTGTTAAGTTGTTTGCAACACCCATTTGAGCATCTAATATTCCATCAATCTCCTGAGCAGCAATTCCTGCAATAACGCTTACTACCTCATCAGAAATTTTAACTACTCCGATATTTTCTTCTCTAACTAAATCTTCCATGTTACTTTAACCTCCTAGGTTTTGTGATAACAAAACATGATAATCTTGTGTTCATTATATCAAATATAATTTAACATTACAAATATATTATGGTTTTTATACTATTTTTGTACTTGTATTATTACGTCTTTAATTTTTGATATCTCTTGAACTATTTCTTGTATAGCTACAGTTTCACTTTCTTGAAGTTCATTAGGTGATTTAACAATTACTGTTGCTTTATCTGATTGTAACATACATAAAGCATCCTCATAACCTTTATTTTTGATACTTAATTCTATTCTTCCTTCGCTATCTTTTGTCATTGTTTTTTGTGTTAACTCTTTTGTTGCTTGATCCTTTTGTTCCTTTGATGTATTTGCATCTGAAATTATTGAATTTAAAGTTTGTATTGTAGTTGAATCCTGTTGATCTCTTTCGCTTCGCGCATCATAAAAATAATTTTGTTGACTTAAAGCCTGTGTATCTTGTTCAGTTTTTGATTGATCAGTAGATAAAACCTGGCTTAAATCTGTTGGATCGTTTAGCCCTCCGTTATTAAGTTTTGCTGCTAGCATTCCTACACATAATATTAATGCTAATAATGTAAATATAATCCCACATTGTTTCTTTGTCATAATATTCTTCCTCCCATTCTTTTTCTATAAAATTATATGCTACTTCTTCATGCTATATACATTAACCTTATCTAAACTTAAGTTATATAGTTTTGACACAGCTTGTTCTATTCCATATTTTATCTTGCTATTGTCAGCACCTTCTGCAAGTATTATTATCCCAGTAATTTTAGGCTTATATGTTTTCAAAATAAATGGTTCATTATTTCCATCAGATGTTGTCATTACAGTTTTTGACGCATCTGTGTCTTGATTTGTAACTCTTTTTCCACCCTCGGTATCATTTTCCTCTGTAGTTGACTTTTGATTATTCTTATCATATGCCGGAACTTTTTCTCCTCCATTTTCAAAAGACATCATTACCTCAACATCACCAACTCCATTCATTTTCTTTAATATGTTTTTTAAATCATTTTTTTGTTTTTCTTCATATTTTTTTTCATCTGCTTCATTATTTATTTTAGTATCATCTACATTTTCTGCATTTGTTTTAGCTGCGGTAGATGATAGTTTATTGCTGCTAAAATTATTGTTGCCAGATGAAAATACATTCATAGCAATCAGGATAAATGCAAGTATTATGCAAACTGCTATAAGGCTCTTCATCTTTTTCTGCTCTAGTATTTTGCTAAATTCTTTTTTTAATTTATCTTTATCCATATATATACCTCCTACTCCTCTAATCCATATACTTCTATTTTCTCCTTTGGAATGTTTAATTCATTGCTTGCAAAATCGGCTATTTCACTGTATTCTGCATTTTTCCCTTCGTTATTTTCATCTGCACCTTTGCTTATTACTATTTTTTTTATTTTATTTATTTTATTACTACTTACACCTATCCTAAGTTTCTTTACATTTATAGTTACCTTACTAAAATCTACATCACAATCAACTTCGCTCTTAAAATTCATATCCTTGAAATTATTTTTTAAAATGTTATCACAATTTTTATTAAAGTTAGCTACAAATGCTTTTTTTCTCTCATCATCTTTATTACTTTTGCTTAATGTATTTATACTGTCAAAATTAGCTGTATCTCTATCTTTTGAAAACACTTGTTCATAATTATTAATGACATCTGTAAAGTTTTTTTCTCCACCTTCTACAAATTGCAAAATTGGATTTAATATAATTGTTATTAATATTAATCCTAAGACGAATTTTATATATTTCTTCATCTTACTAGGAGCAATCATCTCTACAGCGCTCATAAATATAAGAACAGTCACAAGGGTAATTACAAATTTTTTTAAAGCTTCCATAAACATATTATTTTATCCTCCAACTATAAACCTACCAGTGGATGCCATGATACCTATTAATATAAAAAACATAAAGCTTACAGTTAATACACATGATATTATAAGCATCATGGAACTTCCCGCTGCCTCCAATGACTTCGTTATTCTCGAATCGCTTATTGGTTCTATTAATGCTGCTGATAATTTATATATAAACTCTATAAGAACTAACTTAATAAGAGGATGTAAGAGAATTAAGATAATTACAACTAACCCTATTGAACTTATAGCGTTTTTTATTATAAGTGAATATCCAGCAACAGAAGTAATCGCATCCGAAAAGGCTTTTCCAACAATAGGAATAAAGTTGTCTACAGCGAATTTTGCCGTCTTTAGTGTTACTGCATCAATCGTAGTTGATGTAATCCCTCTAATCGTTAATAATCCTATAAAAATTGTTACTATGATTCCCTGAAACCATATAATGATCTGCTTAAACAACTTACACAAATTATTTATTTTATGCTCTGCTGATATGTTATTCGCAAATTCTAATACAAATCCCATTAATATCATTGGAATTATCACATTGGAATAAACTTTAGGTATAAATACAACTGCACCTAGTACTATAGGATCTAATGTAGTAGCCGCTGCTATTCCTCCAGCAAGAGAAATCATAGTCACAAGAATAGGGAGAAGCGCACTCATAAAATCTGAAATATTATTTATTACATCTTTAGCAACTGAAATTGAAATTATAAAACTCTTTGATAACACCATTATTATTAAGGCGTAGCATGCATAAAATGCTACTTGGGATATACTTTCACCTGAAAATGCATCTTGTAGATTTTTTAGTAGTGAACATATTATTGCTATTGTAACTATTGATATTACTAAAGATAATACACTTTTCACTTCTTTAAATATTATGCTTAATGCTGCTTTTAGAAGTGTATCAATTGAAAGATTCCCTTTACCTTCTTTGATATAAGTTTTGACATATTCAACTGGATTTAAATTGTTCATGAGCTCAACATCTGTTTTCATTTTGCTTATATATTCATATAGCGAATTAATTTCTTCTTTCGCACTTCCCCCTAATTCATCTATGTTAACTTCATTTTCAGAAGATTGTTTACTTTTATTCTTATCATAAAAGTTTGTGTTATTACCTGTTTCAATATCAACTTTATTATTTACTTCTGCCGCATAAATAGTTCTCGATTCAATAAAAGAATCACCTGGCACAGCCGAAATAAATATGTTAATCATAAGGCTCATTAATACTATAAACGTAACTCTTTTTATCATCTTCATATATAAACACCTACATTATCTGCAATATAGAATTTAATACTGCCATAAGTATCGGAATTGCTAGTACTAAAATCATTATTTTACCTGATAAATCTATTTGAGTTGCAAGACTATCGGCATTAGCATCCTTACATAACGCACTTGAAAATGATGCTATATATGTTATAGCCAAAATCTTGAGTACTATTCCAATATAGACCATATCAATATTGGCTTTATCTGCAATTTCTTTTACAAAGTCTATCACTTGTCTAAGTGGCTCTATCATAATAAGAAGAATTAATGCACCCGCAGTTAGAACAAGGAATGTATTTAATTCATTTTTAGATTGCTTGAATAATAGCATAATAAATAATGTTATAAACGCTATGCCTACAATTTTTACTATTAACATAATCTGCATACCTACATTACAAACATAGTTTTAACAGTACTAAATAAATCTCCTATGATCGAAACTATCATAAGCAGAATTATTACAACTCCTGCAATATTTGTTATAGCTGCAATCTCACCTTTTCCACTGCTAGTAAGAACCTTATCTAATACTACTAAAAGTATCCCAGCTCCTCCAATTTTAAAAAGTATAGTTATATCATGCATTTATCTTCCTCCAATCCTTATTTAGTATAATTATTTTAGCTATTATAAATTATTTATAATGACCTCATATCATAAATATGATTATCATTGCTCCCAAACATACTCCAAGATATCTATAAAGCTTTGTATTCTTCTTTGCATTTTCCTCTGCATCACTTAGATTTATTTTTATTCCTTCAATCGCCAATAAGAATATTTTTTCTTGTCCATAAACACCTGATTCTCCAAGAGACTTAAAAAAATCTGACATTATCTTTCTGTCATCACGTTCAAGATAAAATTCATTTTCTAACACTTGAAACTCCTCTAATGCTGCTTCATATACGCTTTCTACATTCCCTTTTAGTAATCTATTAACCACTGATTCAATAAAATTGCTCAGAGGCTTGCACACTTTATGTGATAAATTTCCCAAAGCTTCAGGCAAAGGAGTTGTTCCATAAACTATATCATTTTGGAGAATTGTTAAAGATTTTAATATCTCTTTAAGCTGCTCCTGCCTTTTCTTGAAAGTTTCTCCATATGCAAATCCTATATATGTGCTTATAATAAATATGCATACTATAAGAATTAATTTAAGCACATACTCTCACCTCCTTTTATGCTATACACATTTTCAACTGTTCCAATTCCATTTCTGTTACTTAATATTATTGCTCTTTCCAAAATCTCATTATCTAATAAATCACTAAGAACTCTTCTCTTATATAAATCTTCTATTGTAAAACCATGGATTGTTGTTATTATATTTACGCCAGAATTGAACGCCATAATAAGTGCTTCTATATCGCCCTTAGTGCCTATTTCATCGCAAATTAGTACTTCCGGAGAAAGACTTCTAATTGCCATGATTAACCCTTCTCTTTTTAAACAGTTATCTAATACATCTGTTCTGATTCCTAAATCGCTTTGAGGAATTCCAAAATAGCAGGCTCCTATTTCACTTCGTTCATCTATCACAGCCACCTTCTTACCAGTAACTCCTAAAGATGGCATTCCACTTGATATATTTCTAGCTATGTCTCGTAAAATTGTTGTCTTTCCACATTTAGGTGGAGAAATTATTATAGTATTATAAACTTTATATGCAGATGTAATATATTTCATAACCTTATTTGAACATCCAATTACTTCTCTGCAAATTCTTATATTTACAGATGAAATATTTCGTATAGTCTTTACTTCACCCTTTTCCATTACACATTCACCAGCTATGCCGATCCTATGTCCACCTTTAATTGTTATAAATCCTTGCCTTATATCTTCTTCATAGGCATATAATGAATAATTGGAAACTTTTTGCATAATACTTTTCATATCTTCCTTTGTAGAAATATAATTAATAATACTTTCTCCATATTTTGAGTAAACCAAAATTGGTTTCCCAATTTTAATCCTAAGCTCATATACCTGTTCTTTATTAAGTCTATCCTTAAGTAAATTACCTATTTTAGTTGGAAAAATTCCCACTATCTCTTCTTCACCAATCAAAACTCCACTGCCTCCTCCATCGTTCTCTTAATTAATTAATATTTAATATCTCCCAAAAATATTACTGAATTATAATAAAAATATGTAAATTAAAAAAATGGCTACCTTAAATTTAACTTTAAGATAGCCATTTCATTTATATATTTAATAATCAATTATCCTTTTATATTCTTTTTACAATAAGGACATGGAATTTCTTCGTTATTGCTTAGGGTGGATTGTTCAATAAAAATTGGTTTATTACAATGAATACAGTTTATTTCCGTATATTCATCTTCCATATCATTTAATTCATCTATAGACATCTCTTCAAATAGTTCATCTTGAATATTTGATAAATCATCATCCATAAATCTAATATTTTCTTCCAATGTTTCTTGATTTACAGTCAACTCTTCTATTCTTTGATTCATAACTTCTAAAATAGAGTATACATTATCAAAACATTCTTTATATTCCTTATTTTCTATTTTAGATAAATTCTTTTTTAAAGCTTCAATCTCTTTGCTAAGCTCTTCCATCTCTTTTCACTTCCTTCTCTTTATTTGTAAAAATGTTGCGATTAAATATAAAATAAAGTTGCTAAGCTTCTCGCTTAGCAACTATATAGCTTAAACTCTTTCCATGTATTCGCCAGTTCTAGTGTCTACTCTTATAACATCACCTTCATTAACAAACATAGGAACATTAACTATCGCACCTGTTTCAAGTGTAGCTGGTTTCATTGCATTAGTAGCAGTGTTTCCTTTAACGCCTGGTTCAGATTGTGTTATTAATAATTCAACAAAGTTTGGAGCTTCTACTGAGAATGCATCACCTTTAAAGAATTTTATTGTTGCAAACATATTTTCTTTTAAGAATCTTATTGCATCTTCAACTTTTTCATAGTTTAAAGGAATTTGCTCATATGTTTCTTGATCCATGAAGTAATATAATTCTCCATCTGAATAAAGATATTGCATTTCTTTTCTTTCGATTACTGCTTCTTGTAATTTTGTAGTTGGATTGAATGTTGTATCTGTAACTCCACCTGAAATTACATTTCTAAGTTTAGTTCTTACGAATGCTGCTCCTTTACCTGGCTTAACATGTAAAAATTCTACTACTGTAAATACTTGTCCATCCAATTCAAACGTTGTTCCTTTTCTTATATCTCCTGCTGTTATCATTAAAGATCCCTCCAAATTTATAAAATAAGACATATAATAAATAACACCTCTAAGATGTTCTGTATTCTTTTTGTTACTAAATAAAGAACATTACATCAAAGTAATATATTATTCAGTAAATATATTACTTTAGTACTATACAAAACAGACTATCATAATGACTTGTTATTTTTTTTAATATGCCTAATTACCGCGTAACTTTTTTTCAAATATTAAGCTAATATACTTAATCGTTGACATAACACTCATATTTTATCAAAAGACAATGATAATTGCAATCTTTCTGATTATTTTCCAGTAAAATTTTATAATTTTATAACCTTTTAAACACTTTCCTTAGTGCTTATATCTAATATAATAGAGGTTTCGTTCTTATTTTTATCTATACTATAGTTATTCACATCATAATTTTTTAATTTAGGCAGCTCATTTAATAGATCATCTTTACTACCAGATATTTTTATTTTCACATGCCATTTACCGTCTTTTTCATTAGCAGAAAGAATATTCTTTTCATTTAAGCAATCTAACTCTCTGTTAATTTGTTTTAAAGTTTTATGATCGTAAAATTTATTTTGCTGATTGTATACTTTGATATTATTAGCTTTTTTTATATTATTTATACATAGTATTTGCGTAAAGGCTAATATTATCATTATGCTTAAAATTATATGCTTGAGTAATCTATTCATATAAGCTTACTCCTAGTTTATATTTTTCATTATCATTTAAATTTATATCATGTATTTCTATAAAACCATTGGAACTTAACTCATCTATATCACTTAAATTATTTACTATTATATCCCCGCCATTATTAGTTATGTGTGCCTCTTCAATATTGTCTTTCGTTAAATTCTTTACCCAAATGCTAATATCTTCAAACTTAATCTTACCTTCTTCTAGGTTACTATTTCTATTTAATTTAGAACTTTCTTTAGTTTCACTTATATTTTGAACTACAAACGGAAAAGCAATTAAGTTAATAATTAAAAATGATATTATTACTTTATTCTCCTTTCTAATTGTGTTCATTTCAACCTTGTTAAAAAATCTTTCTGGAATGAAATCTTTGTTTTTCGTATATATTTTCATTTATAAATTCTCCTATATTCACTTTTTTAGCCTTAGATTTATTATTGTCTGAAATAATATCAACCGTATTGTCATCAACGTATATTTCTTCGAGATCACCTTTCTTTAAAAGGTTTTCTTCAACAATATGTTTATTTTCAGAAATAAATCCATCATGATATAATCTATCCCTAAATGATACATAGTAATAGCATGTATCATATTTTATTAGTGCTTTAAAATTTCTATTATTATCTCTAACTATTTTCATTAAAACATCTTTTATTATAAACTGAATTGGCTTAATTTCTATATTTATTGCCTTCTCAACTATTTTTTCAACTCTCTTACACCCTTTTATGGAGTATATTGAAATTACATTTCCCCTTTTCTCAAAATCATATAGTATATCTCCATTTTGAGGGAAATCATTTCTGATTTTTGAATCTACAAAGCTACATAATTTACATCTTCTTACAGCATTCTCAAAATGGCTCACAAATAATTCTTCTTGAAGTATTACCACCTTTATATTTGAAGTTAATAAACCACTTAATTCTCTAAATTCATTAAAATCATAATTTTTCCCATCATATGTGCAATAATTTTTTTTAATAAATATTATTGATTTTCTCATTAAATACCTCTTTTATAAACTACTCTTAGTCTAAATGCTTTCATAATTATTCACATTATTATAGATGCTATTTGTTATAGTCATCAAAATTATATGTTGGAATTAAAATTATTTTTTCCCCTTTAAAACTGTAAATAATTGATCTTTTTCTTATTACACTATCTTCTTTGTAAGTTGTTAGTAGAAGTTTATTATTATCTTTATTGTATTCGATTATATTATCATCTATTTTTTTATTAAAGTTTTCTAAAAACATATCTTCATTCAGTTTCTCACTATTTACTTTCTCTTTATTAATCTCTATCATAAACTTATTTAACACTTGTTCCTCATTTGAATTCAAATCATACCTATCTTTATCAAAATTGTATAAACAGCTTAGTTCATTGTTGTTTTTCATCATTTTAAACATAAAACATCCTAGAATGCTCATTAAAGATAACACTATCATAGTACTTATTAGTACAGTTCCTTTTTTCTTCAAATGCACTTAATAAATTCCCTCCCATCTTTGTCATGTAGTATAAAATAAATTAATTTTCCTTTTCCCTTAATTTCAAGATTGTCTATATCTTCAAGCATAGTATTTATTGTTTGTGTAACATCATTTCTTGTATATTTTATAAAAACTTTTCCGTCATAAGATTTAATTATTTTATCCATGCTATTGAATTCATCATTCTTTAAAAATTTAATTTGGTTATTATTAACTATTATCTGCTTAATTCCACCTTCACTTATAATATTATCTAAATCTATAAAAAAATTTTGATAGTTATTATACTTTATACTTAACTGAATTGATTCTAAATACGCTCTATACATGGATGTAAACAAACTTATTCCAGATGCTAAAATCATTGTTGTTAAAAAAATATATGATAATGATTCAATAATAGTAAATCCTCTCTTCTTTTTAAAAATATCTCCTATTCTATACTTCATCCATCCACCAACTTTTAGTAAACTTTTTTTCCACATTTACTTCATTTTTTCCAACCTTAATGTTAGCTACTATTTCTAAATTTAAGCCAACGTCATCCTCACTTATTTTGTCTAACTTAATGTCTTCACCATCTTCTAATTCATCTAGATTTTTATATGTTAATTCTCTACTAAAATCCCCATTATATTTAAATCCAATTTTATTTTCTAACATTTCATGTATTTCTTCATTTGATGTATTGTATTTCAGTTCATTTTCCAAATTACTTATTGCTCTATCGACTTCTTCTTGTAAAATTCTTTCCTTTAGTGTATTAGAATTTTCTATGCTAGTACTTATAACAAATGTAACAGTTAAAGTTAAAATCATTGCAGATCCTAATGTTTCAATTAATATACTGCCCTGCTTTTTCATATTGCCTCACCATTCTTTATACTAATCAAATCCACTCCAACGCCTATCGTTATATCCTGCTTTACGCCACAATTATCTATTATCTTTATTGTATTCCCCTTAGATATTTTTCCATCTGGCGTTACCAATATATTTATGTCTCCACTAATGATTTTTATTTCCTTCGGAATATATACAGTCTTCTCTATACTATCCCAACCATCTATAAATTTAATTTCATTTTTACTTGCCTTTACAGTTATTTTTCCATAGTTATTCTTTTCTCTACAAACCGCTTTGCCATATGAAAGTAAATTTTGAATCTCATAAATATATTCTGAATTGTCCATATTTTTTGATATATTTCGAGCAAATTTACTTAATGATATTCCTACACTAAGTAAAATTGTTATTATAAAAACACTTACCATCGTTTCGATTAACGTGAATCCATTGCTTCTCATTTTCTTATTCCGCCCTGAAGATTATTAAACAACGGAAGGACAAATATCAATAAAAATATAGTTATAAAACCGGCCATCATGATTATGAAAATCGGATTTATCAATTTCAAATATTTTTGTATTTTCTCATTAAGTCTATATTCTAGAGTATTTGCTAATTCTTTAAAACCTTCTTCTATTGTCCCACCCTCTTCTCTAATCCTTACAATAGCTAACGCATATTTTGAAAAGACACCACTTTTCTCTAAAGATTCAGTTAAAGTTTCCCCACTGATAATACTTAAATTTATTTCAGTAATTTTATTTCGTAAATACATAAAACTCATACTATTTTCACAATATTTAAGAGCCTGTGAAATGTTTATTCCAGTACTTGTTATTATAGAAAAAAGCAATACCATTATATACTCAAAAAAAGATCTTACGATACTTATCTTCGTTAATTTGTTTATGCTAATTTGATTAGATAAACATTTTATAAGAATTATTAATATTAATCCCCAAGAAAAAATTGCCACACCAGTAACCAGATGATTGTCCTTAAAAGCAATACTCATATCATATATAACTTGGCACCCTTTTGGTAATTTGACATTCATAGATTTATAGATTTCGAAAAAGTTTGGAATCACTTCGTTTACCAAAAATATACTGAGTAATATCATTGAAATAAATACAAACATCGGATAAATACATGCATTTTTGATTTCTTTCTTAATAAATAGCGATTTATCATAATAGACACTTAATCCCTTCAGCACTTCATATAGTTTTCCAGTATTCTCGCCAATTGAAATTATTCCTATGAAAAATTCTGGATATAAGTCTTTAAACTCTGAAAATCCTTGCGACAAACTACTACCTTGTTTTATCAGCTCTAAAACTCCATATAAACTATCCTTATAGATCTTGCTTGATAATATATCTGCTACTAAATCTAATGCTTCAGTTATTCTTATTCCATCCTTATAAATCTGTGCCAAACTTCCTGATATTAGCGCCAACTGTTTTTCATCTGTTTTATGCTTAATCCTCATATCTTTTTTAAAGCTAAAATGTGTTATATTTTTGAATCCCCTATAAGTCGAACTTTCCGAATTATTGCTATTCATTCAATCTTTCCCCTTCTATAAATTCTATATAATCACTATTAGATATCTTTCCTCGAAGTAATAGTTCTTCCAAATCCTTCTTCATATTTTCATTTGATAGGTATTTGCTATCCTTATATAAATCCATCATCCTTTTTTCACTATTGTCCTGCAAGAAGTGAACTGAACTGATTATTTGTCTTCCTGCATACCCTGAATAATTACACATTTTGCAACCACATTTTTTATATAACATCCTTCCGTTCACTGAATTTTCATCATCTATCTTCTTACAATTATCACATAAAATCTTAACTAATCTTTGTGATATTATTCCAACTAGCGCATCACTTAATAGATATGGTTTAATCCCCATATTCTCTAATCTTATATAAACTTCCCTTGCTGATTTACAGTGGATAGTGCTATATACTTTATGCCCAGTAATCGATGCCCTTACCGCCATGCTAGCTGTCTCTTCATCTCTAATCTCTCCAATCATAATCACATCTGGGTCCTGTCTCAATATGCTTCTAAGACCATTTGAGAAATCTATGTCCAATTTTTTATTTAGACTCATTTGGTTGATATTAGGCATAACTATTTCAACTGGATCTTCCAACGTCGTTATATTTAAAGCTTTGGAATCGATTTCTTTCAATATTGTATAGATTGTAGTAGTTTTGCCAGAACCGGTTGGACCGCTAATTAATATAAGTCCATTCTTCAAAGATATTATTTTTCTAATCAGTTTAATTTGACTTTCTGAGAATCCTAAGTCCTCAAGATTATAGTCAAAGTTATCACAATATAATATTCTAATTACTAGTTTTTCTCCGTATACTACAGGTATTGAAGATACTCTTAAATCGTATTTTAGATTATTATAATTAACTATTATTTTTCCATCTTGAGGTCTTCTTTTTTCAGTTATGTCCATATTAGCTTTGAGCTTAATCTTCGATGCAAGAGTTATATATTCATCAGAATCTATTTTGTGCACCAAAACTAAACTACCATTAATTCTATATCGTACATAAACACAGCCATTTTGAGGTTCTATATGAATGTCGCTAGCATTAACCTTTATTGCATTAGTTATCAATATCTCTTCTAGTGATTTATCATCTATACCAAATATTATATTTTTTAAGCTTTCGTAATTTCTCTCTTCGATTTCTTTGATAACTATGTTTTTGTTATATATAAATCTTAGATATTCTTTTGCTTCTTCAGTTACTCCATATGACAAAACTATTACCTCGTCCAATTTTTCTTTTATTGGAATAACTCTATACTTCTCACAAATTTCTTTTTTTAAATTTTTAGCCGTTCCTAAATCTACATCTTCAATTTCATATTCCTTAATTTTAAACACACCTATCTGATTTTATATTTTTTAGTTTCTATTTTAAATTTTGAACCAAAATCTCAGTAATTATTCATTTAATTCCAAATAATGTAATTTTCTTATTATCAAAATGAGAGAGACCACTAAATGTTTAAATTAAAAATCCTAGACATTAATAAATGCCTAGGATTTTATGATAACTTAAAGAGTTAAATGCTAATACTATACTTTTCATTTCTTAACATCATTATATTTTCTTGCAGCTTTCCATGTTTTACCGTACAATGATTTAGGATTTTTATTTGGCTTAACTCCTCTCATTTCTTCTCTAACAATTGCTCTTGCAATAATTTTAAATTTTCTGAACTCTTCTTCAGTAACTTCTTGCCCAAGTAAGTTCTTTGTTATTAATTCACTAGTCTTTTTGTTAATAGCTTTATCAAATTTATTCATTAATCTACGCTCCTATATAACAATTTTAAATTCTAAAGATATTATTATCTTTAAAGCTTTAGTTTATCCATTAACTCTTACTTATTCTTTTATTATTCTATAAAACCTTTCATTTGCATTTTAATTGAATTTCTGAAAAAAGCCATTCCTGTTTTCATCTTTCTAAAATTTAATTTTTCATAAAATTTCTCTTTTCCAGGTGAAGCATATAATATAGCATTACATGTAGGAACGCCTTCTAAGATTTTATTAACAATCTTACTTCCTATACTCTTACCTTGATATTCAGGTAGCACAGCTACATCATAAATTGCAGATTGATAAACTCCATCAGAGATTGCTCGTCCAAAACCAATCAACTTATCATTATCAAAAGCAAATACAGCAGCATAACTATTTTCAAATGCTTTCTTATGTATTTCGCCTTCATAATGACTCATCCCTACTTTTTCTAGTATACTAGATACCTCTTCCCAATCTATATTACTACAGTTATATTGTAATTTTAGATCCATTCTACTATCTCCTTTTTTAATATATATATATTTCAATTCATAATGCTGCACATTTCACAATTCACAATTACAGCTAAAATTCTTTTAATATTTTTAGAATTATGACGAAAAATTATTTTTGCAATATATATTATTATTTTTATGATAAGAATAGCATATACCCCTACGTAAGGTAAGAGTCAATACTTTTCTATATTAATAAAGAATCCTCCATCATATAAAGACATGATAAAGAATTCTAAATTTAGATTACTGCGTATATGCTAAAAAAACATATTCTGATGAACTATTCCCTATTTCACTTATGCTGCCATCTTGAGTGTATGTATAAATTTGCTCTTTCTTGAGATCTCCATTACTAGAACCTATAAATAAAACATCTCCATTTTCACTTACCTCTAATCCTTTTTCTATTTTTACAGTACCCGGAAAATCAAAGACTAATCTTTTTACCTTGTTATCTGTTAATTCATATAAAGAATTAATATTATTATACGCTTTTCCTGTAAAATACAGCTTATCTTTATTTATAATTATATCTGAAATCTCTTCTATGTTATCTGTCAAAAGCTTAACATCTTTTGTCTTTTTATTTATCATCATTACTTCTCTTTTATTTTCCAGTGTTAATTGTAGAAATACTACATCGTCATCTCTTGATTTTATAAATGCTAAATAGCCTTCATTAATCTTATAAAGCAACTCTTCTTTATTTTCTTTTATATTATAAGTAAATAATCCATTAACGCCATCATTGCTTACTCCATAATAAACCAATGTATCTGTATCATACCAGTCGTATAATGTTCCCGATATTGAAACATTAGATTTCATTTCAATTTCTTTATTTCCATTTGTATTGAATATTTTCAACTTAAGCCCATTATCATCTATAAAGTAAGAAATATAATTTCCACCTTTTGATAATTTTAATCCACTATAATTTTCATCTTGGATTTCATATCTATGTCCGCTATTAACTACATAATTTTTACCACTATCTACATATATATAATTAGAACTACTTTTATCATAATCTATGATAACCTTATTTCCCTTTGTCTCCACATACTTACCATTATCATAATTATATAGTTTATAATTACCGTCTTCGCTTTTTAGAACAGCTCCTATATTTAACTTGATATCCTCTGTCACATTAGGCACATCTTCTTTTTTAGATGCACATCCTAAGACAAACAGTGGAATTGCAATGAAAGCAAAAATGCTTAAGCACTTTCTTACTAATGAATTCATTTTTTATTTCCTCGTTTTTTATAATTTTATAAAGAAAGTTCACCCTTGAAAACCACTTCTGCAGGGCCTTTCATATAAACATCTTTACCTAAAACTTCTATTATCAACTCTCCTCCAGGAGCTTTAACAAAAATCTCTTTATCTTTATTAACAAATCCCAAATCCTTAGCAACTACTACTGAAGCACTGCATCCTGTTCCACAAGCTAATGTAGCTCCAGCACCTCTCTCCCATGTATTAACTGTTATATGGGTATCATCCACTATTTTCACAAAATTTACGTTACTTCCTTCACCGAATATATCCAATTTTTCTATCTTTGATCCCTCTTGAATAACATTGTATTCTCTATCACTTTCGAAAATTATTGTATGAGGAACTCCAAGTAGTAAAGTAGTCATCTTATACTTTTTATCATCTACAGTAATTTCTTTTTCTATAAGACTTTCCAAATTATTTAAAGGTATATCGCATCCGTTATAAGATGGATTTCCCATATAAACTCTTACATACTTAACATTTTCATTTTCTAATATTATTTCAATTTCTTTAATTCCATCACCAGTTTCAACTGAAAATTTATCCCCTGTAGCTATTTTATGTTCATAAACATATTTCCCAAAACATCTTATAGCATTTCCACACATATTAGCTCTTGAACCGTCGGCATTTATTATAACCATTTTAGCATGAGCTATCTCTGATTTTCTAACAATAACAAGACCATCAGCACCAATGCCAAAATGTCTGTCACAAAGTTTTTTTGCTAATAAGCATTCATCTTTAATCTCATTATTGAAATCCTCAATAAATACGAAATCATTTCCTGCCCCTTGCATTTTATAAAAGTTCATTTAAATTCCCCCTATTGAATAACTGTATTTCTTATAATTAATAATTGTATAATTTCATAAGCGTCAACTATTTAATATTAAACTTTTGTATTTAATCATTAATAATATCACCAAGTTTAAATTATAACTTATTTAAAAATTTTTCTATATACTTTTTTTAAATTTTTTTATAATATTTAACTCTTTTTCATTCTATTATTCTAGTTTTCCATTTATAATATATATTTTTTAATATCAGTTTACATTTGGTACTTTAGCAATCCAAAAACTCAATTAGAATTACAATGTTAAAACTAAATTTTATTATATTAATATAACATCTATGTATACATTCGATTCACCCTTCTTCTCATTTTTGCTATTAATTGATAATTATATGCCTATAATGTTATACTATTTATAGTTACACTAAGAAAGGATGACATAAAATGGCATTAGATGGTATCTACCTATATAGTTTAGTAAATAATTTAGAAAAATCAATATTAAATTCCAAAATAGATAAGATAAATCAACCTGAAAAAGATGAAATTATTCTGACTCTAAGAAAAGATCGTCAGAATATCAAACTTTTGATTTCAGCATCCCCTAGGTTTGCCAGAATACATTTAACAAATAGCACGAAGGAGAATCCTATTAAAGCTCCTATGTATTTAATGGTTCTTAGAAAATACATACTAGGTGGTAGAATTACAAATCTTACTCAAAAAGATAACGATAGAATTTTAATAATAGAAATTGAAAATAGAGACGAACTAGGATTTGATAGTTTATATTCTCTTATAGTTGAAATTATGGGACGACACTCTAATATCACACTTGTTAGAAATAGAGATAATAAAGTTATGGAATCAATAAAACATATAACTGCTGATATAAATAGTTATAGAGTATTGTATCCTGGTGTCAATTTTATTTATCCTCCATCTTCTACTAAATTAAATCCTTTTTCTACTACCTTAGAAGAACTATCTTCTTTTGTAAACAAAAATTCTATTGTTTTTGATAATAAATTTTATTTTAATTGTTTCACAGGAATAAGTAATCTATTGTCTAATGATTTATATTATAACATTACAAATCATAATAATTCACCTACAATAAGTGAAATTTATGAAAATTTTAATAAATTCATTTGTAATTTAAATCAAAACATCTCTTACAATATGTATACAAATAAATTGGGAATTGTAAAAGATTTTTATTCCCTAAAATTAAATTCACTAAATGAAGATTATCTATCAATTTCATATGATAATCCTAATGTATTAATGGATGCCTTTTATGAGAAGAAAGATAAACAAGATAGATTACAAAATAAATCTACTGATTTGCAAAAACTTATTCATACAAATATTGATAGATGTAATAAGAAATTAAAAATACTTAATGAAACTCTTAATGAGTGCGCTGAAAAAGAATCTTTTAAAATAAAAGGTGATCTTTTAACTTCATATATTTATAGTATAAAAAAAGGTGATAGCGAATGTACTTTACTAAATTTTTATAACGAAAATCAAGAAGAATATATTACTATCTCTTTAAATAAAACCAAAACACCTGCTGAAAATGTTCAGTATTATTATAAAAAATACAATAAGCTAAAGACATCTGAGGAATACGCTAAAGTTCAACTCAAGAAAAATGATGAAGAAATGGAATATTTAAATTCTGTACTTACTAATATTCTAAATGCTGAAAGCTATAATGAAATTGATGAAATAAAAAATGAACTTATTGAAACTGGATATATAAGATTTAGAAAAAATAGCAAGAATTCAAAAAAAGTAAAGACTTCTAAACCTAATCACTTTGTTTCAAGTGATGGAATTGATATTTATGTTGGTAAAAACAATCTTCAAAATGATTACCTAAGTTTAAAATTTGCAAATAAAAACTATCTGTGGCTCCATGCAAAAGATATTCCTGGGTCTCATGTTATAGTTTGCTCTTTTGATGTACCAGACAAAACTCTTGAGGAAGCAGCTATAATCGCAGCTTATTATAGCAAAGGAAAAGATTCACTAAAACTACCTATTGATTACACGAAAGTTAAAGAATTAAAAAAGCCTAATGGGGCAAAACCTGGAATGGTAATTTACCATACTAATAAAACTCTAATGGTAAACCCTGCTGACTTTAATAAAATATTTAATGCATAATTTACTGAAAAAGAGATATATCTTAATCCTAGGATATATCTCTTTTTAGTAAACATATAATATTTTTAGATTTAAATGAACAAATCAAATTTTCTACACGCTTCCTCTAGCAATTCTACATTACTATTGAAAAAGTCTTTCTTTTCTTTTTCAATAGATGCAATCAAAGCATTAATCAAGCTCAATGGTGCAGCAAAAGATTCTATAAACCTTGTTCCCTTGCTTATAGCTGTTAATGTTATATCGGAATATGGAACAAGCGGAGACAACATACTGTCAGTTATTGATATCGTTGTAGCTCCCATTCTTTTTAGATGTGTAAAAATTTCTACTGTACTTCTTGCATATTTCTCAAAGGTAATCCCTATAATTACATCTTCATTATTGACTCCACTAATCTGCTTTGGGATTTGCTCTATATGCTCAATTAAATTTACGTTGTTAAACATTAAATCTAGATAATATTTTAAAAACATTCCAAGTACAGATGAGCTTCTTCTTGCTACTATATATATTCTTTTTGCATTTAATAGCAGATTAACAGATCTTCTTAATTCATATATATTTAAGTCCTCCATTGTCAGTTTAATATTATTTACGTCATCTTCAAATATGTTGTAAATATCTCTTTCTTCACTATCACCAGAATCAGAATCGATCCTTATACGCTTGGTTTTAGACACTTGCTGTTGCATGGATTCTTGAGTATCTTTTAAAAATTCAGGATAACCTTTGTATCCCAAAAAAATCACAAACCTCGTGACAGTTGCTATACTTACTCCTGATAATTTAGCTAACTTTTCAACAGTTAGAAAAGGCGTACTATTTGGGTGTGCTAATATATATTTTGCTATTTTTTCTTGTGCTTTGCTCATATTCGGTATTTTTTCTGCCATTTTTTGATATACCTCTGACATAGTTTAAACTCCTTTCTTTTGACAATTTAAGAGTATCTATCTGACTACTAGTTTCAAATTCTTTACAATATTATTTCTGAAATTATTAATTTCTGACATACATATCACAATTGATTCTCTACATTTTATTTCTAATTAAAGATTTGGATTATTAAATTTTCAAATTTAAATTTGTTATTGAAACTTGTATATCTTATATATTTTTATTTCAATTATCATATGCAGAAACTCTTTAACAAAAAAAGACGCTAACAATTCCAACTGATTGTTAGCGCCTTTGCCATCAAATTTTATTTAAATTTATTTTATCACTTTAAGAAAACTTTGTAAATATGTTTTCAAAGCTTTCTGATGCCTTAAACTTTACTTTATTAATTCATTTATTAATATATCACCAGCATTTTTAATTTTATTATTGTCAAAATATTGATAATAATAACATTTTATTTTTCCATTGTATAATTTTCTATTCTTTGTTGATTTTAATCCAAATGTTTTTTCAAATGGCTCAAAAGATGTTAATATATTAAAATCCCAATCTTCCAGCTTTTTCTTTGTATTTCCCATATGTTTATATAGAGTAGGTAATATTTCCTTCTCACCGATTCTCTCTCCATATGGTGGATTTGAAACTACGAATCCATACTTTCTAGAAGTCGAAAATTCCATAAAATCTCTTTTTTGAAATTGTATATATTTATCAACTCCTGCTTTCTTTGCATTTTCCATAGCAACTTTGAGAACTCTATAGTCTATATCATATCCTATTAGTCTTATATCCTTATTCTTTTCAGATCTCTTTGCACCTTCTCTTACTGAATCAAATGTATCTTTAGTAATTGAAGGCCATGTTTCACATACAAAACTTCTGTTTACTCCTGGTGCAATATTTTGAGCTATCATAGCGGCTTCAATTAATATTGTGCCCGAGCCACAAAATGGATCTATTAATTCAAACTCATCATTCCATCTTGAGATTAGAAGCATTGAAGCTGCTAAAGTTTCTTTTAATGGTGCTGCTCCAGCAAGTTCTCTATAACCCCTTTTATGTAATCCTGGGCCTGTTGTATCTATAGTAAGCGTAACTATATCTTTTAAGATAGCCACCTCTATTTTATAAACTGGTCCACTTTCGCTAAATGTCTCTATGCCATAGCTTTCACTCATACTTTTAACAACAGCTTTTTTAACTATAGATTGACAGTCAGGAACACTATGAAGCGTTGATTTAATACTTTTGCCAACAACATGCATAACTCCGTCTTCAGGAATTATCTTACTCCATTCTACTTTTTTAGTCCCTTGAAAAAGTTCTTCGAAGGATTTAGCTTCAAATTCTGCCATTTTTATAAGTACCCTATCCGCAGTTCTTAAATGAATATTGCAAATTGCTATATCCATTTCGTCTCCCTCGAAAGTTACTCTTCCGTTTTCAATTTTCAAATCTTCATAACCAAGTGCCCTTAATTCTTTCGCAGTTATGCTTTCTATTCCGAAAGTACTTGTTGCAATTAACTCATACATATTTTTGCATTCTCCCTTTTTATCTATTTATCAAATATTTTCACTGAATCTTCTCCATCAATTTCTTTTAGAGATACTGCTATAACCTCATTTTTAGAAGTTGGAATGTTTTTACCCACATAATCTGCTCTAATTGGTAGTTCTTTATGCCCTCTGTCTATAAGAACCGCTAATTGAATACCTCTAGGTCTATTTACATCCATAATTGCATCTATAGCTGCTCTTGCTGTCCTACATGTATATAAAACATCATCAATTATAATTATCTTTTTATCTTTTATTTCAAGACCTAAATCTAAATTCTTAATCTCTAAATCTTCACTTATCTTAGTTAAATCATCTCTGTACAATGTTATATCTACAGATCCAACTGGAACATCTACCCCTTCTATTCCCTTTATATAGCTAGCAATTCTTTTTGCAAGCGGATACCCTCTAGTCTTAATTCCAAGTAAAACTAGTTCATCTATTCCTTTATTTCTTTCAATTATTTCATGAGAAATTCTTATTAATGTTCTATTAACAGCTTTTTCATCTAATAAAACTGATTTTAATTTCATGTTATTCCTCCACTATTTTATCTTACTTCATTTCTTAATTTTTCTATTATTTCTTGAAAGTATTCTGGCAATTCTGTTGTGAATTCCATATATTCATTTTTGCTTGGATGAACAAAACCTAATGTCTTCGCATGTAACATTTGACCTTTCAATTTGAATCTTTGTTTCTTAAATCCATAAAGAGGATCACCAACTAGCGGAAATCCGATAGATGCCATATGAACTCTTATCTGATGTGTTCTTCCAGTTTCTAATATACATTTTATCAATGTGTAGCCATTGAATCTTTCTAAAACTTCATAATGTGTTACAGCTCTTTTGCCTCCCTCTACAATTCCTATCTTTAACCTATCTCTCTTATTTCTAGCCAAAGGTTTATCAATTATACCTTTATCATTTTTTAGTCTTCCTTCAACCAAAGCATAATATTCTCTCTTCATTGAGTGATCTTTTAATTGCTCTGAAAGTTTATTATGGGCTTCATCATTTTTTGCTACAACCAAAACTCCAGATGTATCTTTATCAATTCTGTGAACTATTCCTGGTCTTATAATTCCATTTATGCTGGATAAATCTTTACAATGATGAAGCAGAGCATTAACTAATGTTCCATTATAGTTTCCTGGCGCAGGATGCACAACCATCCCCTGAGGTTTATTAACAACTACTACATCTTTATCTTCGTAAAGTATATTAATAGGTATTTCTTCAGCCTCTACTTTTAATACCTCAGGTTCGCTAAATGTTACTTCTATTTCATCAAGAGCTCTTAGTTTATAATTACTCTTAGGAGTTTTATTATTAACCTTAATACCATCCTTTTCAATAAGTCCTTGGATAAAAGATCTTGATTTATCAACAAAAATTTCAGCTAAATACTTATCGATTCGCTCTCCTCTATCTTTTTCATCAACTATAAAAACATTTTTCTCCATAAATCAATATCCCTTCCTATTTAGCATATTCTTTCAACATTATAATATAATAACTTAGACTTTACAATTACTTAACACCTGAAATTTATTAGATTAATTTGTATGAATTAGCGGTCATATATAAACTTCTCCCCTAAATATATAATTATTTTACATATTTTTTATAATATGCTATTATTTTTGTATAAGTATATAAATTCATATACTGTATTAAATTTACATAAATATATATTAACCAGTATGAAAAGTGCTACATATGAGCTAAAATTTCATATATTCAAGGGGGATAATTTTATGGATATTATGACAATTTTAAGTGTACTATTTGCATTTATTTGTATTATAGTAGGCTTTATTATTGAAGGGGGAAAACCTATAGCTTTACTGCAACCAACTGCAGCAATGATAGTTATTGGTGGAACACTAGGTGCCGTAGGAATTTCATTTCCTTCCTCAACATTGAAAAAGTTCCCAAAAGTATTATCAATAGCTTTCAAAAAGAAAGACATTGATCTTAAGGGGTATATAGACTATTTCAAAGGAGTGTCAATTAAAACGAGAAGGGATGGGCTTTTGAGTTTAGAATCTGAACTAACAGATGATGCCCTAGATCCATTTGTAAAAAAAGGGCTGCAAATGGTTGTGGATGGTATAGATCCATCCTCTGTAAAAAGCATCTTAAATACCAAGCTCGAACAGCTTTCTACAAGGCATGAAAATTGTATTGAAATGTTCACCTCTGCAGGTGGCTATGCTCCTACTATGGGAATAGTAGGAACCATAACAAGTTTAGTTATAATACTGAGCGCTTTAAGTGATGTAGCTGCAATGGGTGAAAAAATTGCTGTTGCATTTGTAGCTACTCTATATGGTCTTGCTACAGCAAATCTCTTTTGGCTTCCTATAGCAAGTAAATTAAGAGAAATAAATAAAGAAGAGATTGCTGAAAAAGAAATGATTATTGAAGCAGTATTGCTAATTCAAGAAGGAGTTAATCCAAATACCTTGGTTAGTAAGCTTGTTAGTTATCTAACCGAAGATGAAGCTAAAGATTTAGAAGAAATTTAAAGAGGTATAATTATGAAAAAGAATACAAAAAAAGAAAAAGATGATACTGAGAGATGGATGTTATCTTACCTGGATTTTATAACATTAATGATGATTTTCTTTTTAATGATGTATGCTATTTCTAATGTAGATACTAAAAAATCTCAAACCCTAGCAAATTCGTTAAAAATTGGATTTAATAGTGGTAATGGAGAAAACGTAATAGCAGTATCTGATAGCTCAAATTCTCCTCCTACTGTAATTGATCAACAAAATACTCAGAATAATTCAGACTCTATAGCAGAAGAAGAAAAACTATCTGATGTAAAAAAGAAAGTAGATGATCTTGTCAATAATTCCGAGCTAAAAGGAAGTGTTACTACATCCATTCAAGAAAGAGGACTCATAATAAGCTTCAATGATAGCGTATTCTTTAATAGTGGACAATCTACTATCAAACCTGATTGGCAAGGTAAATTAATATCCATTTCAAAGATTTTAAACGATATCGATAACTATATTCATGTTGAAGGACATACTGATAATGTTGCTATTAATAATGATTATTTTCATTCTAACTGGCAGCTTTCAGCTGTAAGAGCCGCAAATGTAGTAGAGTTTTTAATTTCTAAGGGAAACGTTAAACCCGAAAGATTATCTTCAGTCGGTTATGGAGAGTATAGACCTGTTAAAGATAACAATACCGAAGATGGCAGAGCTGCAAACAGAAGAGTTGATATAGTGATATTAAACACTAAATTTAATGATTCTGAAATTCCAAAAGAATAATATTATTGATAACACAATCATAAACTCTACTTAGAGTACGAAATATATTGCAACCAGAAATGAGTAATATACTTCTGTGGAATGTTTCGTTGATAATTTTGATGGATGTGATTCTTTGGCTATAAGTTGTTCCAAATGTGCTAGTTCAAAGCTTGTTCTTTGATGCTAGCACTTTGGGTGCAACTTTATAGCCTTAGAATCACCCATCAGAATTGCCTAGAAACTGGAACAAAAGTATGTTATTCATTTCGGCGAGTTATATGCATAAGTTCAGGTCTTAGTTTAGTTATCTATAATTAAGCAAATATAGAAAAGCTATCCTTAAACGCTTCAGGATAGCTTTTCTATTATTCAAAAAATACATAATCTTCATTTTATTACGTTATGTAAATAAAATATGTATAATTTTTATTCATTATTTTTGTACGATAGTAAATTTATTCACCTTGAACAAAAAAACTTTTAATCTCATTTAATTCATCATTTAATGAAGGATCATTTTCTTGAGTCTCTATATTTTCACTTACTCCACTCGTAATGCTTGCAACCTCTTTTTCAACTATTTTTTCTATATTAGTTACTTCATCATCTTCTATTGGATCAGATACATTATAATTTTTTATAAAATCCTTCTCTAAATCATCAAATGTTTCTAATTGTGCATTCATGAAATTTCTATATTTTGCTCTAAATTTAATAAATTCTTGTTTAACTCTTTCATATTCATCATTTACTTGAATAACATCATTATGTGCCTTATCCATAATCTTCTGAGCAGTTTCGTTAGCATTTTTTATCATAAATTCAGCTTCTTTTTTAGCCGAACTTTTTGCTTGCTCTGCAGCATTTTGAGCCAATAACAATGTATTTTGTATAGTGCTTTCGATTTTAGAATAGTGCTCTATCTTTTCATTCAAATTAGCAAGTTTCTCTTTTAGATTTGCATTTTCTTTATAGAGCTCTTCATAATTATCTACTACTTCATCTAAAAATTCATCAACTTCATCAGAATTGTATCCTCTTAATCCCTTTTTAAATTCCTTGTTATTTATATCCATTGGTGTCAATTTCATACTTTCACCTCTATTATGTATATTTTTTGATAATAATTTTTATCCTTCCACTTTTGCTATTTCCAACAGAATTACCCACTATAAATTTTCCAAAACCTCTTATAGTAATTCTTTCTTTTCCTTTTAGTTCATAACTTTTATCTTTTATCTTAACGTAATCTATAAGCACTTGACCCTGTTCAATCATTGCTTGAGCTTTAGATCTAGATATATTTATAATCTTAGAAACAATTCCATCAATTCTCAAAGAAGAAACCAAAACTACTACTTCTTCAAAATTAACTTTTGGTAAAAATTCAAAATCATCCACCACTTTTACATTACAAATAACCTTAGAAATTCTGTTTAAATTATATATAATAAAATCTTCTACTTCTTCGTGAACTGGCACATAACATGTATTATTATTTACTAACAAATCACCTATTTTATTTCTTTCTATTCCTAGAGATAAAATTCCGCCCAAAAAATCTCTATGAGTAAGATTAGAAAATTTCGAAGTACTTTCAATTTTAATCAATTTCATAGGAAATGGACTTTTATATATGTTATTAAAAGAAACCATCCTTCTTTCAGAATCATCTAAAAGCCCATTACTTTCAATTTTCAAATCATTGCTAGAGAGGTTTTTCTCAAACCACATCCATATATTTGGTGTATAAAAATTTTTCCCAAATACAGTTATGTTTTTATCTCTAGCCAGTAAATATTTCTCATATAAATTCAATGCATCATTTCTATCATCATCTGTAAAATACTTTGCTATTTTTTCTTTCATAATTTATGGTATAATCCTTTGTAAAAAATTTATAATAATCAATGCAAATATAGGTGAAAAATCCAATGGTAATCCAGGACTTAATCTATACTGTAACTTTCTAATTGGTTCTAAAACGGGATTAACAAAACTGTGTAGTAAATCAATAAATTTATTCCCTTGAATTTGTGGTATCCACGAAACTATACATTCTATGAATATAGCTAGCTCTAATATGCTTAGAAACATATCAATAACTATGTAAACACTATATATCATAATTTATACCTCCTATTTTGACCAATTAAATAGAGCTTTTGAACTTAGTTCATTTTTTAATTCATTTGTTACTTCTACGTTTGATGGTGAAAGAATATATACTCCCTTTTCAATTTGTTGTAATTCTCCGCCTAAAGCATAACATGAACCACTGATAAAATCTAATAATCTTTGTGCAATCTTTAGTTCTAAAACTGTTGTATTTACTAAAACTATTCTTCTATTCTTAAGTGCTTCACAAATTTCAGTTGCCTCTTCATAATCCACTGGCTTAGTTATTGTTACTTTTGTAGTTGAAGATGTATGGATATTTACAACCTTGCTATTCTTCTTATTGGTAATAACAGGTTCTATCTCATCTTCATCCTTCACCTGCTCTTCGTATTGTTCTTCTTCGTATTCATCATACTCCTCGTAATCCTCAAACCCTAATAAAGATTTAACTTTTGATATAACATTACCCATTATTTTCGCCTCCTAAATTATAATTTCTTTCTCCAAATATTCCTGTTCCTATTCTTACTAAGTTAGAACCTTCTTCTATAGCTGTCATAAAATCATGAGTCATCCCCATTGATAATATTTTCATACTAATATTATTATAATTTTTTTCCTTAAGCTCATCAAATATTTTTTTTGTTTTCTTAAAATATTTTCTATTGCTTTCTTCATCCCCTATTGGAATAATAACCATTATACCTTTTACAGAAACAAATTTGCATTTTTCAATTGCTTCTATGAATTCATATAAATCTTCTTCCAAAATTCCACTTTTGCTTTCCTCTCTTCCAATATTAATTTGGATTAAAGTATTAGCAACCTTGTTAACTTTACTAAACTGCTTTTCAATTTCATTTAGCAAACTAATACTAGATAAAGAATGTATCAAATGCACCTTATCTACTAAATACTTAACTTTATTACTTTGAAGCTGTCCAATAAAATGCCATCGTACATCCTCATGAAAATTTTCGGATTTTTTTACTAATTCTTGAACTTTATTTTCCCCAAAATCTCTCATTCCTGCCATATATGCATCTTCTAGATCCTCTAATGGCTTTGTTTTTGAAACAGCTAAGAGCGTTACTTGTTCTGGAATTTTGGATCTTAGTTCTTCAATATTTTGCTTAATTCCCATACTATAACACCTTACTAAATTATTCCTTTCTTTATCACTTTGTATAATATTCTATATAAACTTAAAATTTCCTTCCTAAATATCAATTAATTTCATTTTTTACTTTCATCTCTACTCATATATTTTACATTTGAATTTGCTGTTGTTGGTGGCATGATTATTTTATCTACAACTTTAATATCAACATAAAGTTTTCTAAGCATTAATTGTTTAACATGGCTTCCATCTTCAAGTAAAGCCGCCTTCAATTTCTCCGGATCTCCTATGGCATATATATTAAAAGGAGCATACTCCATTCCACCATCATCAAACCCCAAGAATGCCCAGTTGCAAATTACTCCAGACCACGGAAGTATTCTATGATTATTAACACTAATCGCCTCAGCTCCAGCCACTCTAAGTTCATTCAAAACAAGAGCCATATCATTATCATGTAAAAGCTTATTATTTATTTCATCTGTATTTTCTTCAAGAGCATTTGTAGTTCCATCATTTATCTTAAGTATAATTCCTGGTCCCTCTACGTTATTTGATCCAATAAATGATTTATAATCACTAATTTGATTTTTCATATCATCAAGGATCTTATCATTCTTTTTATCATTCTGAGCATAATTCCTAATCTTATCTTTTTTCTCATTATTATCTTCTTGAAGATTTCCAATGTCTCTATATAATGCTGCCCTTTCTTCAACGGCATTTTGGTACTCTGTTGCATTTAATTGACTATAGGACTGAATACCTTTAAAATTAAAATTCATTGATATTAAAACCCCTAATATTATGGTTGCAATGAAAACAAAGAAAAAACCTTTATTATTTTTCATCACATCACCTCTCTATTTATCATCATGATTTTCTTTATCTATAGAATTATTTCTAGACCTATTTCTTCTTCTTATTTTAAATTCTTCTAATAATAGCCTTCGTATTATTGCGAAGTTATCAAATATTCTTCCTCCAAAAACTATTACCGCCGCCATATATATAGGTATTCCAAGCTTATCACCTAAATAAGCAAGTCCTGCTGCAAGCAATGCATTTCCAAAAAAGCCAGATATAAATATATCTGCTTGAAAGTTTTTAGAGAGATTTCCTCTGACTGCTCCAAAAACTGAATCTAAACATGCTAGTATTGCGACAGACATATATGGTGACAATTTATCAGATATATTAACATCTAATACAAATCCAAGTATTATTCCGATTAGTAGTCCTATAATTGCTATCAACTTAACTCTCTCCTATTCTTTAACTGATTTAATAAAGTCACTCTTTAATGACTGTTTTGATTTTCCTATAAATATATCATCTTCTGATTTAACTTCATTATTATAGTTAGGAAGAGCAAGATATTCTAATGAACCCGGGAAAGAAATTCCAACGTTAAGTCTGCCCTTGTCTCCAATTGCCTTAATTGTAATTTTATCTCTAGGATAAACTTTCCCAGTCGAACCTATGGCCACTCCATTTCCAGCAGTTTTTATTCCTGTTTGCGGTGTTATTCTAATATCATTTATAGATATTGCCTCAGCTCCTGAATACCAAAGTAAGTTAACTATATGAACCAATTCATCTTCTCCTAGATCTCTGCTACTATCATTTGTCGTAGAGCCAAAAATAGATGTTTTAGGTGTTATTGTAAGAACAATGCCCTGCCCTTTAACATCAACTATCCCTAAATGCATTCTAGCCTCATCAAGTTGATTTTTTATATCTTGCCCCATGTCACCATTTTTGGCTGCTGTTTCTTCCATTTGTTTTAACTGATCAGATAATTTTGAATTTGTTGACGCTAATTCTTCTTTTTCTTTTTTTAGAGATTCAACTTCTGAAATAATATCGTTTTTATCATAATTACTGATTTTTGACTCTATATTCTTATTTGATAATACCTTAAATTGATATGCTAATAAAAAACCTAAAAGTCCACAAACAATTGCTATAAATAATTGTGATCTAGATATCTTCATTAATTACCTACCTTTCTTCCTTATAATATACAGGCGCACCGTTAAATCCTACATCTACATATCCCTTAACAATCCCTATATCAGGATTTTGAATTATATGTAATAATTTATTCATCTTATCTGGTATATTTTCATCATTACCAAGTCTTCCTTCTACTTTACCAACATATACTTTTATGTTAGTAAAATCACTTATATCAACATAATCTATTTTATAATTTGTCGGATTGATTTTTATAATTTGATAAAAAATATCTAAAAAATCTAATACTCTACTGTCATCTATCATCTTTTGTCCTAGCGCTACATCTTTTAAATCAATTCCTTTAACATTAACTAAACTTCTATTTTCAACGCTATCTGTTTTTTCAAGCAAATTCCCATCATTATCTAAAACATATTTATATCCATCTTTTTCAACATAATATATCCCTTCTTTTTCTGAAATCTTTATATTAACTTGTTTGGGATACGACTTGCTTATTTCAACATTTTCTACGTATGGATTCTTTTTAGCATTGCTTATTATATTTTGTTTATTTATGAATAGAATATTCTGTCCTATTAGATTCTCTGTACTATTCTTAACATCTTCTCCACTCATTACTGGATTACCTAAAATAGAAACCTTCTTAATAATGAAAAAATTCGATTTTATTGCAAAAATTGTTCCCACTATAAATAGGACTATAATAGTCATAATTATTTTCCTTATTAGTCTTCTTCTTTGTGACCTCAAAATCAATTTATTATTATTCGTTTTTACCATACTCATCCCTATTCTTATCTATGCCTTATATATTTAAACACTTATTATTTTATAATATTTAGTATAAATTTCATATATAATAATACCACTTTAACGATATATTTTCATCTAAAATTTAAAACTACTTTAAATAATTACCTAAAAAATACAGGGCAAAGATTTGTATTCTAATTCTTTGCCCTGTATTTTCTTATATTTCCTTAAATTCATCTTTTCCTTCAGTTTGCCTTGATATGTTTAAAAGTATTCCTATTGCCGTCATATTTATTACTAATGAAGTTCCCCCATAGCTAATAAACGGTAGCGGAACCCCTGTAACTGGCATCGATCCTGTAACAACTGCAATATTTATTAAAGATTGAACTGCTACAACTCCAGTTATGCCTATTGCAAGAAGAGTACCATATGTGTCTCTAGCTTTCATCGCCACACTTATTCCCCTCCAAACAAATATTACAAAAAGCAATATTATACATATACACCCAATAAGCCCTAACTCCTCGCCGATAATGGAGAAAATAAAATCATTATGTGGCTCTGGCATATACAAAGTTTTTTGCCTTGATTGGCCAAGGCCAAGCCCTGTAACTCCTCCAGCACCTAATGCATAAAATGATTGTATAAGCTGATATCCATCTCCTATTGGATCTTTCCATGGATTTGTAAAACTCATTAATCTTTTCATTCTATATGGTTCTAATACTGTAAATGCAACTGCTGCTGCAACTAATGCTGGCGCAACAATTCCAAATAAGTGCTTTATTCTTCCACCAGCTGCAAATAAAACAAGAAATGTAACTATCATTATAACCGAAGCTATACTTAAATTCTTCTCAGCTAATACAATAGCTGCATAAAATCCTGATGTAGCTAAATAAGGAACTATTCCAGTTTTAAAATCTTTTACACCTTCCCCTTTTACTTCAAGACTTCTTGCTAAAAAGAGTACTACAACATATTTCGCAAGCTCAGATGGCTGAAAGCTTAATGGCCCTAAATTAATCCATCTTTGCGCTCCATTAGTTCCTGGAAAAAGAAACACTGCTAATAGTATAGGTATAGTTGCTATCATTATTATAGCCGTATATTTCTTTATCTTATGATAATCAACACTCATCGCTACTGCCATTGCTATAACTCCAACAACACCTGCCATTAATTCTTTTTTCAGAAAAAACATACTATCTTTATACATAAACATAGCATAATAAGAACTTGCAGAATATACCATAACCACACCAATTGTTAAAAGTAATGCTACGGTATAAAATATTCCATAATCTATTTCACCCATTTTTGATTTTCTTTTGGACCCAATGACCTTCATACATAAATCCTCCAAATCTACTACTTAACTAAAGTGCTACAAAGCCAATTATACATAAAATCGCTGTAATACTTGAAAAAATCGTTACTATTTTTACTTCACTCCACCCAACTTGCTCAAAGTGATGATGGATTGGAGACATCCTAAATACTCTTTTACCTGTTAATTTAAATGATGTAACTTGAATTATAACAGATAATGTTTCAATTAAATATATTCCACCAACTATAATCACAAACAGCTCCATTTTTAACATTAATGCTATTGTTCCGATAACTCCCCCTAGAGCTAGCGAACCTGTATCACCCATAAATATCTTTGCAGGGAAAGCATTAAATTTTAAAAATCCAAGTAATGCTCCAGCTAATGCTATTGCAAAAACTGCTACTTCAACATTCTGTGTTCTAAAACCAATGATAGCAAAGAAAGTTAACACTATAACCGTAACTGAAGTTGCAAGTCCATCTATTCCGTCAGTTAAGTTTACAGCATTAGTTACTGCTGCATAATATACTACTATAAATGGTATGTATAGCATTCCTAAATTCAATCTAAAATTTTGATTTATAAATGGAATCAAAATATCTGTACCCACATTTGTATATCCATACCATGCTAAAGCTACTGAAAATAAGACTAGCAAAATCATCTTTTGCGCTGCTCTTAATCCTAGATTATCTTTATGAATTATTTTTAAAATATCATCTAAAAATCCAATAAATCCAAAAGCTAAAAATGAATAAAGTAATATCATTTCTCTACTCATAGGTTTTTGACCCATGATTAATATAGCTGTAGCTGTAGCTATAAAAAATATAAGCCCTCCCATTGTTGGTGTTCCAGATTTTTTCTGATGACTTTTAGGCCCTTCTTTTCTTATATTTTGACCAAATTTCAACTTGTGTAATATCGGTATAAATATTGGTCCAAGTACTATTGAAAATACGAACCCCATAATTAGTGGTGCTAAAATTTTTGAGTTAATTAATAAGTTTATTGCTTCCCCCATCCAGTGTTGCCTAAAATATCCGAAAGAAAATAATCATGCTAGGTAATTATTTTCTTGAAGATCCTAATTAAGGCAAGTCACCTCCTTCGTGTTATTTTAAATTCTATAGATATTTGGTTATTTCCTCAAATTTTGCACTTCTAGATGCTTTAATTAAAATAGTATCATTTACTTTAATCATATCAGTTAACCTCTGCATTAATTCTTGTTTACTCTCAAACACCATTGTACGCTCTCCAAAGCCTTTCTTATAATACTCTTTAAATTCACCAGTAGTCAATAAAATATCTGCTTTATCTTTCGCAAATTCACCAACTTGGATATGTGCTTCTTCTGCATAATCTCCAAGTTCACCCATAGTTCCAAGTACCGCGATTTTTCTCGATCCAGAATAATTTTTTAGCACTTCAAGTGCAGCTTTCATTGAATCTGGATTAGCATTATAAGAATCATTTATAATAGTAAACTTATCTTTATTTATAACTTCAAGTCTCATAGAAGTAGCATTAAAATTCCCTAACCCCTTTTCCATCTCTTCAAAAGTCAACCCAAAATTTCTTGCTATTTGTATTCCTATAAGTGCGTTTAAAACATTATGTTCTCCGACCATATTTAGAGTAAATCTATAATTTTTATTATCATCAGTAACTACATCAAATGAAGTATTTTCAGATGTTAATTTTATATTCTTAGCGTAAAGATTATAACTTGAATCATAACCTACTCTCTCTAAATTAAACTTATCACACTCAACTATTGTTTTTAGCATATCATTTTCACAGTTCACTATTAATGAGTTTTTGTTTTCAAAGAAATCTGTTATAGACATCTTCTCTTTAAGTATATTTTCTCTAGTCTTCAAATATTCTATATGAGCCACTCCAATATTAGTTATTGCACCAACATCCGGAAGTGCAATACTCGCTAACTTATTTATCTCTCCAAAATTACTCATTCCCATTTCAAGGACAGCTATATCATAATCTTTAGAAAGTTCAAATATCATAAGTGGTAATCCAATTTCGTTATTGAAATTTCCTTGAGTTTTAAAAACTTTGTATTTTCCACTTAGAAATGCAGCTACTAAATCTTTTGTTGAAGTTTTACCAGTAGATCCTGTTATTCCAACTACTTTTACTCCAATTTTCTTTCTGTAAAATCTAGCCAAATCTCCTAAAGCTTCTTTAGTGTCGTTTACTTTAATAATAGTTCCCCTATTATTTAAATCTTCAACTTTAAACTTCACATCATCAATTATTATTATAGATGCCCCTTTTTCGATAGCTTGTATTGTATAATCATTACCATTAAAATTCTCTCCTTTTAATGCAATGAATAAATTATCCTTCTGAATTTTTCTAGTATCAGTTGAAATCTTATTAAAAATACCTTCGTTATTTTTAACTATTATTTCCCCATCCACTGCCTTAATTATTTCCGCTAAATTTAAATCCAAGTTCATCCACCCCTTATTTTCCTGTTAACTTCATCAACAAAATAACAATCCTAAATATCGCTTAAATCCGTCATTGTTACATTATGAATAAGATCCCTAATTGTTCATGCTATCTAATATTTCTTTTACAATTTCTCTTTCATCAAAATGTATAGTTTCATCTCTCAATACTTGATAAGTTTCATGCCCCTTACCTGCAATAACTATTACGTCATTATCTTGAGCTATATCTATAGATTTTTTTATTGCTTCTTTTCTATTTTCTATTACAAAATAATTATCTTTGTCAATTCCAGCTTCAATGTCTTTTATTATACTTAGAGGTTCTTCACTTCTAGGGTTATCGGATGTTACAATTGTAATATCTGCAATATCTGTAGATATTTTACCCATTTCAGGTCTTTTTACCTTATCCCTGTCTCCCCCACAACCAAATACAGATATCAATCTTCCTTTTGTAAAAGCCTTAGCTGTCTTTAATATATTTTCTAAACCATCTGGAGTATGTGCATAATCTATGATGATTTCATAACCTAAATTATATTCTTTTGCTACTCTTTCACATCTTCCTAAAACTACTACATTTTCAATGCCGCTTTTAATATACTTTATAGGCATACCTAATTTAAAACATGCTGCTATTGCACCTAACGCATTATATATATTATATTCACCTGGTATATTTAAAATAAATTGCTCATCTTCTTTCAAGTTGAGCTTAAATTTGATTTCTCTACTTCCCATTTCTTCATCAAAAGCTTTAAAATCTGAAATGCTTTTTACTGAGAATGAATATATATCATTACATTTCAAATTGTTTAAATCACTAATTACTTGTCTCCCGTAATTATCGTCAACATTAACAATTTTTATTCTAGATTTTTCAAACAATTTAAACTTTGCCTTGTAATAATTTTCAAAAGTCTTGTGAAAATCCAAATGATCTCTAGTCAAATTAGTAAATATTCCAACCTGAAATTCAATACCATAAACTCTATCTAATGCTAATGAATGAGAAGACACTTCCATAACACAATACTCTACACCTTTATCAACCATTTCAGAAAATAATTCTTGAAGCTCTAAGGATTCTGGAGTTGTTCTTTCAGTATGAATTTTTTCATCACCTATAAAATTTGCAATAGTTCCAATAAGACCAACTTTTTTATTGCTTTCTTCTAAAATATGCTTAATCATAAAAGCAGTAGTAGTTTTTCCATTAGTTCCAGTAACTCCAATTATCTTCATTTTAGAACTAGGATTATCATAATAATTTGCCCCCATTAATGCCAATGCTTTTCTTGTATCATTGCATTTAATAATGGCAATATTCTCATCCTTTATTTCTATATCATCTTGGATTACTATAACTTTTGCTCCGGTTTCAATAGCTTTTTCTATATATTTATGGCCATCAGTTGCATATCCTTTTATACAGACAAAAACATCATCAATGCCAGCTTTTCTGCTATCATAGTTTATTTTGTTAACTTCAATATCAATATCACCCTGAATTGATTCAAAATCTATTCCTTTTAAAATACTTTTCAAATTCATATTGAATTCCTCCTAATTAACTTATCGTATATGAATATTTTAATTTATATTTTATATTAATAATTATTACGTTTAAGAAAATTAAATGCACAATTATTATCTAATCTCAGCGAATATGATTTATTTTGTATGTAATGATTTTATGAACTATGAAAGCTATTAATTAGAACTTATATGATAAAAAAATATAGCATGCGAGCATCCCCACATGCTAGTATTTCATCATTCGCCAATTCACTTTAAATTTTCCGCAAAAAGCGATTTTAATTTAAATTTCCTATATATCTACCATTATTCTTAATCTTCATAATACGAACTTAAAATCAACTCGGCAGTTGTTCCTTTAGGTATAACTTCACCTTCTGAAATATTCTGTACTGAAACAACTCCATTTCCTTCAAAAGTTGCTGTTATTCCAAGATTTTTTAATAAAGTAGTCGCATCCTCTTTTGAATATCCCCTAACATTTGGCATTACAACATTATTATTATAAGTCGCATCCCCACTTGTGTAAAGAGTTATTTTAGAACCTTCCTTTACTGATGAACCTGGATATGGCTTCATACTTACTATTGTTTCCTCACTTCCATCTATATTACAATCTAAGCCTTTATCCTTTAATACTTTCTCAGCATCTGAAACTTTCATGTTTCTAACTTCTGGAATAATAATATCCTTAACAATTTTCTCATTAGAAGATGCACTATTTAAATAGTCAAAGATACCTGTAAACAATAGTTTTGCATATGGTACTGCTACTTGTGAAGCATAGTATTCACCATTGCTAGGCTCATCAACAGTTATCATAACTGTAACTTTAGGATCATTAGCTGGAGCCATTCCCACAAATGAAGATATATATTTGCCTTCTCCATACTTACCACCAACAACCTTTTCTGCAGTTCCTGTTTTACCCCCAATGTGATATCCATCTATAAAAGTTCCAGTTGCTGTTCCCCCAGTTACAACACCTTCAAGATAACTTCTAAGTTCTGCTGTCTTTTCTGCACTTGCAACTGTAGCAGTCGTAGGTTTAAAAGTTTCATCAACAATCTTAACATTATTTTCATCATTATGAGTAATTTCTTTCATTACATGAGGTTGAATTAGAGTTCCTCCATTAGCAATAGCATTAAATGCAGCCATATATTGAACCGAATTTACTGTATTAGTCTGTCCAAATGATATCGTTGCAAGATCCGCTTCCGAAACTTTATCAATTGGTTTCACAATTCCAGATGCCTCTCCTGGCAAGTCGATTCCACTTACTTTTCCGAATCCGAACTTATTAATAGATTCATATAATTTGTCTTTACCAATCATTTGTCCTAATTTTACAAAACACACATTTGATGAATTCTGAATAATTTGAAGTAAATTTTGAAGTTTATTTTCCCGTTCTGCATCCTTCACTACAATTCCGCCTACAGATATTGATCCATTATCCACAAATTGCGTATCTTTATTTGCAACATTGTTTTCTAAACCAGATATAGTAGTGATTACTTTAAATATTGATCCTGGTTCAAAAGTATCACTTACCAACCTATTTCTCCACATTTTCTGTATCTTATCATTTAGATCTGCTCCATCAAATTTACTTGCTCCATCATATGGATTATTAGGATCAAAATCTGGTTTATTTACCATTCCTAAAACTTCTCCAGTCTTAGGATTCATTACTAATATCGAAACCTCTTTAGCCTTATCATCTTTATAGGCCTTTTGTGCTATATTTTCAACAATGTTTTGGATATTTTCATCGATAGTCAAAGTAACATCTTTGCCATTTACAGGTTCTGTATATTGAGAAACTGTATAAGGCAAATCTTCATTATTTTTATCAAGCTCCGCAACCTTCATTCCAGGAATTCCAGATAAATATGAATTATATTGAAGTTCTACACCACTTAATCCTTTGCCATCAGGATCAGTAGTTCCTAAAACATGCGATAGAAAATTATTATTAGGATAATATCTTTTCGTATCTTGTGAAACTATAATTCCATTTATATTAAGTTCTTTTACTTTATCCGCTATATCTTTTTCTATTTTTCGTGCTACAGTCACAGAAAATGCATCTGCACCACTTGGAAGCTTCTTTTCTAAATCCGCTTTTATTTCTGACACATCCATATTTAATACTTTCGCAATTACAGGTGCAATATCATCGTTTGTTAGGCCACTTCCTTCTGTAGGGATTGGAATTCCTACACTTTTCATATGGCTAAGCTCTTTATTTGGAATAGATTTTGCTGGTCTTTTCAAGTAATTCCTTATTGAATTTAAATCAAAGTCCACTCTATAGACATTAGCAGATACAGCCAGTTCATTTCCGTTCCTATCCAAGACTTCTCCTCTTTTAGCATCTATTTTCACTTCACTTGTCCACTGTTCTTCTGCTCTTGCTGAATAGTCTTTTCCATCAACCATCACTATATAAGAGAGTCTAATTATTAATATAGCAAAAATAGCTGTTAATGAAAAAGCAACACTTCTTGTTCTCTTCCGTATCTTTACTTTACTTACATGTTTTTTCTTTTTCAATGCCTGTTCCTCCATTTATTTTCCTCTGAATAAAACACTAATTTAAATATTCACCTATTAGCTAAGTATTGGTTTTAACAGTTCTAATAGGATACCTAAATATATAACGCATATTATTACTAAAAAATATTAGTATGCGAGAATTCTCACATACTAATATTTTTTCATTTGTATAATTCATACCAAGCTCCTTACAAAACATACTCGCTTCGTTTTAGAGTTTTAGTATTAATTTATTCTCACTTTTTTAATCCTTATAGTCTGAACTTAAGGTCAACTTAACAGTTGTTCCCTTTGTTATAACTTCACCTTGAGAAATATCTTGTTCTGAGACTGCTCCACTTCCTTCAAAGACAGGCACTATTCCCAGCTTCTTCAATAGTGTATTAGCATCTTCCTTTGAATATCCCCTAACATCAGGCATTACAACATTATTACTATTTGTTCCATCGCTACTTGTATAAAGATTTATTTTTGACCCTTCCTTTACCGAATATCCTGGATATGGTGTTAAGTTTACTACTGACTCCCCATCACCATCTATATTAAAATCTAACTTGGCATCCTTCAACGCTTTTTTAGCATCATCAACTTTCATCCCTCTAACTTCTGGGATAATAACATCTCTAGTAATTTGTCCCATATTTTCATCTGAAAATTTGTTATTAAGGTAATTAAAAATATCAGTAAATAATGGTTTTGCTGGCGGTACAGCAACTTGTGCAGCATAATAAGCACCATTACTTGGTTCATCAATAGTTACCATCATAGTAATTTTAGGATCATCCACAGGAGCCATTCCAACAAATGAAGATATATACTTACCTTCTTGATATCTTCCATCAATAACTTTCTGAGCAGTACCTGTCTTACCTCCTATATGGTAACCTTCTATAAATGTTCCTGTTCCAGATCCCCCTGTAATAACTCTTTCAAGATAACTTCTAAGTTCTGCTGTCTTTTCAGTACTTGCAACTGTTGTTGTCTTAGGCTTAAAAGTTTCATCAACAATATTAACATTATTTTCATCTTCATGAGTGATTTCTTTCATCACATGTGGTTGTATCAAAGTTCCGCCATTAGCAATAGCATTAAACGCAGTCATATATTGAACTGAGTTAACTGTATTAGTTTGTCCAAATGAAATTGTAGCAAGATCTGCCTCAGAAACCTTATCAACTGGTTTAACAATTCCTTTTGCTTCTCCAGGTAAATCAATCCCACTCGCTTTTCCAAAACCAAATTTATTAATATATTCACATAATTTTTCTTTTCCAATCATTGCCCCAAGCTCCATAAAGCCTACATTACATGAATTCTGAATTATGTCTGGGAATACTTCTGCTCCATGCCCCTGAGTTCTCCAGCACTTAGGAGTAATTCCTCCAACTTTTAATGAACCTCCACAATAAAACTTACTATCCTTATTTACAATGTTTTCTTCAAGGCCAGTAATAGCTGTTACTACCTTAAATATTGAACCAGGTTCAAAAGTATCATTTACCAACCTATTTCTCCACATCTTTTGTACTTTGTCATCTGAACTTGCTCCATCAAATTTATCTGCACCATCACGCGGATTATTAGGATCAAAATCCGGTTTATTTACCATTGCTAAAACTTCACCTGTTTTAGGATCCATAACAAGAATTGATACTGCTTTAGCCTTTGTATCATTATAAGCTTGTATGGCAGCTTTTTCTGCAAAATTTTGTATATTTTCATCAATCGTAAGTGTAACATCTTTACCGTTTACCGGTGCTGTAAACTGAGATATTGTATAAGGTAAATCTCTATTATTTTTATCAAGTTCTGCAATCTTCATTCCAGGAATTCCTGATAAGTATGAATTGTATTGAAGCTCTACTCCTGTAAGCCCTTTACCATCAACATTAGTACTTCCGAGTACATGTGCTAAGAAATTATTATTCGGATAATATCTTTTAGTATCTGGGGATACTAAAACTCCGCTTATATTAAGTTCTTTTACCTTATCTGCTTGTTCTTTTTCTATTCTTCTAACTAAAGTAGCAGATCCAGCCTTTGCTCCACTTGGAAGTCTTGTTTCAAGCTTATCTTTTACTTTATCTACATCTAAATCTAATGCCTTTGCAATAACAGGCGCAATATCATCAGTTTTTAATCCATCATCTCCAGAAGGTATTGGAATTCCTACACTTTTCATATTATCTATATCTGTTTTTGATAGATCCTTTAACCCTCTTGATAAATATGCTCTTATAGAATTTAAATCGAAATCTACTCTATAAACATTAGCAGATACCGCTAATTCTTTACCGTTCCTATCTAATATCCTTCCTCTTATGGCATCTATCTTTACCTCACTCGTCCATTGTTCTTCTGCTCTTGCTGCATAATCTGCTCTTTTAACTATCATTATATAAGAAAGTCTAAGAGTTAATATTACAAAAACAATTGTCAACGCAAAAGCTGCTATACTCATCCTTTGACGCATTTTTGCCCTATCTTTATAATTCTTTTTTTTCAACTTTTATTTCCCCCATGCACACTTTCTTTTACATAAAACCCGAAAGAACCAAGATAAAGCCATTAATTTCCTAACTATAATTACTTATTTTTTATTATTTTAAGTAGCTTATTATTTTAGAGAATATGTTCTTACTTTTAGCAGTATTTTCGGAACTTTTAGGTTTTAAATCTTCAAAATAATTCTGTGAAAAGTCAACTTTTATAGTTTGTTCTTTTTTTGGAATAGCCATTGCCAATTTACTTTCAGCATTCTTTTGAATATTATTTAATGAAGAAAATTTCAATATTTTTACTTTTAATGCCTCATTATCTTCTTGTGTTTGTTTTATTTGAGTATCCAAGTTTCTCACATTGCTTTCCATAGTATAAACCTTGTTATCCCCGTGAATAGTAATAAACCCTAAACTAAATATGACAACTGCCACAGTTAGTAAGTATTTCCTATCATTTTTTCTCCTGTTTTTTAATAGGATATTTTTGCTTATAATTTGTTTTCTTCTTTGTATTTGTTTATATTTTTTATCCGGTTTACGTACTCTTGTTTTTCTTTCTGGAGCTAATACTGTATTCCCTTTTATATAATCATATTCTCTTCTTCCCAATTTATTCACATCCCAACTCATTTATAACATAATAATAATTATAATTTCTCAATTACTCTAAGCTTAGCGCTTCTACTCCTTGGATTTTCTTCAATCTCTTCTTTAGTTGGTGCAATACCTTTTTTAGCTATATTTTTAACTAATGGTAATTTTCCACAGATACACATTGGAAATTCTTTTGGACAAGTACATGGATTCTCTAATTCTCTAAACTTTAATTTCACTATTCTATCTTCCAAAGAATGAAAGGTTATAATAGCCATTCTTCCACCTTTATTTAATCTATTCACTCCATCCTCTATAGTTTTATTAAGTATCTTTAATTCTGAGTTAACCTCTATTCTAATGGCCTGAAAAGTTCTTTTAGCCGGATGTGGCCCTTCTCTTCTCATCTTTGCTGGAATTGCAGCTTTAATAATATCTACAAGTTCAAAAGTTGTTTCTATTGGTTTCTCAATTCTTCTATTTACAATAAAATTCGCAATTCTTTTAGCAAATCTTTCTTCACCATAGTTCTTTATTATTTTATATAAGCTGTCCTCATCGTAATTATTTACAATATTGTACGCTGAGAAATCATTTTCTCTATTCATTCTCATATCTAACGGAGCATCTTGCATATAGCTAAAGCCTCTTGATGCTTCATCGAGTTGATATGATGAAACTCCAAGATCCATCAAAATTCCATCAACCTTTTCGATATCTAGATCGTTTAAAATACTATCAATATTATAAAAATTGCTATGAACATACTTTACATTTTCAAAATCCTTAAGTTTTTCCTTTGCTGCCTTTAGAGCATCTTGGTCTTGATCTATCCCAATAAGCATACCATCTTTGGAAAGATTGCTTAAGATATGAGATGAGTGTCCTGCTCCTCCTAAAGTACCATCAACATAAATCCCGTTCTCCTTTATGTTTAATGCCTCTATACATTCATTCAATAAGACCGATACATGTTTAAATTCCATAATAAAAACTCCTTATATTCCTAAATCATTCATTTTTTCTGCAATTGAATCAAAGTCTATATTTGATTCGTTATATTCGCTCCACTTTTCTTTGCTCCATATTTCTACTCTAGATAATACTCCAATACTTACTATGTCCTTTTCTATACCTGCATATTCCTTTAAATTTTGTGGAATCAATCCTCTTCCTTGCTTGTCTAACTCGACTTCACAAGCTCCAGAAAAAAAGAACCTCACAAAGGATCTAGCATCCTTATTTGTTAAAGGTAAAGTTTTTAATTTATTCTCGAATATTTTCCATTCATCAAATGGATAAGCGTACAAACACCCATCAAGCCCCTTTGTAATAACAAATTTATTACCAAGTCCATCTCTTAGTTTTGCTGGAACAATTATTCTATTTTTAGGATCTAACGCATGTTGATATTCCCCAATGAACAATATTCTCAGCTCCTACTTTTATTGATTAGGTAATTTCCCTCTATTTTAAACCACTTAACACCACTTTTAACCACTTTATCTATACTTATTCTATAGAAACATGATATTTCCTTCTTTAAACTTATATTTTTTTGCATAAATAAAAATAGCTGCTTCAAAAATAATAAAACTTATTTCTGAAGCAGCTTTCATTTAGCAAAACTTGAGTTATTATACCTTAATCTCTTAATGTAGCTCCAAGCTTATATTCTAAAGATTTTAGGATTTTTTCATGAACTTTATTAACATCTTTATCTGTTAATGTCTTATTTTCATCTCTGTACCAGATTGCATAAGCTATGCTCTTTTTACCATCTGGAATTTGCTTTCCTTTATATATATCAAATAATTCTACTTTTTCAACTAAATTTCCGCCAGCTCTTTTTATTGTATCATCAATTTCTTGAACTAAAAGACTATCATCAACAAGTAATGCAATATCTCTTGTTACTGCTGGGAATTTTGGAAGTGCTTTATATTTTTTATCCATATCAGCATTTTCATATAAAACATCTAAATCTAATTCTGCTACATAGCAAGGTACATCTAGACCGTAATTTTCACATACATCTAAATGAACTTCTCCTAAAGTTCCAGCATTAGTTCTACCAACAACTATCTTAGCTGTTTTTCCAGGGTGGTAACTTACATTTTCGCTCTCTCTCTCATATTTAACACTCTTTATACCTAACCCATCAGTTATATTTTCAACAACACCTTTAAGATCTAAGTAGTCACATTCTCCATAAATACCTATAGTTAAAATATTCTTTTCTGTTGGAAGTTTTGTTTCATCCTCATTTGGAATGTAAACTTTCCCCATTTCAAACAATCTTACATATGAGTTATTTCTAGAATAGTTTCTTCCAAGTGATTCCATCATTGAAGGAAGTGTTGAAGTTCTCATTACACTATAATCTTCCCCTAATGGATTTCTTATCTTAACTACATTTCTAAGCTCACTATCTTCTGATAAATTAATTTTATCAAAAACCTTTGGAGATACAAATGAATAACTAATAGATTGATTTAAGCCACTTCCTGTAGCAAGCATTACTACTCTATTATCTAATAATCCTTTTCTATATCTTGGCTCTCTTTCTGTAGAAACTTTAAAAATTGTTGTAGGGATTTTTTCATATCCATAAATCCTTGCAATTTCCTCAGCTATATCTTCTCTAATTGCAATATCAACTCTGAAAGTTGGAGCAGTCACAACTAAGTTATCACCATTTATTTCTGTAAATAAGTCAACACTATCTAAACATCTCTTCATCTCTTCTTTAGAAAGATCTGTTCCAAGGAAGCTGTTTACCCAATTGGAATCAACAGTTACAGTTGATACTTCTTTCTTGTTGTTGTAAACATCTATAGTACCTTCCATAACTTCTCCGGCATCTAATTCACAGATTAAGCTACATGCTCTATTTAATGCAATTTCAGCTAAATTAGGATCAATATCTTTTTCAAATCTTCCCGAAGCTTCTGTTCTTAGATTTAATTTCTTTGAGTTTACTCTTATGTTAGTTCCATCAAAATTCGCACATTCAAAAACAACTTCTGTAGTATCCTCTTTTATTTCTGAGTTTAAACCACCCATTATTCCAGCAAGACCGATAATATTTTCTCCATCTTTAATGCAAAGCATCGAATCATCTAATTCTCTTTCTACTTCATCTAAAGTTGTAAACTTTTCTCCTTGATTTGCTCTTTCAATTACTATTTTATTCGTAGCAATTTCTCTTTTATCAAAAGCATGCATTGGTTCACCAGTTTCAAGCATAACAAAGTTTGTTATATCAACTATATTATTTATTGGTCTTATACCAGCTTCAAGAAGTCTTTCTTGCATCCAACCTGGTGATGGCTGAACTTTAACATTTTTAACGCCTCTTGCCATATACCTATTACAAAGAGTATCTTTAACTTCAACAGTTAACTCTTCATTTATATTTTTTGAATTTTTAGTTTCATACTCTAAACTTGGCATTCTATAAGTTGTTCTAAGCGCTGCTGCTGTTTCCCTCGCCATACCTACCATGCTTAAACAGTCAGGTCTGTTTGAAGTAATTTCAAAATCTAGAATTGCTTTATTTAATCCTAAAATTTCTTTGATATCAACTCCGAGCTTAGTATCAGTAGGTAAAATCATTAATCCATGAACCGGCTCATCTCCAGCTGTACCTAATTCTTCTTCTGAGCAGAACATACCATTAGATACTACTCCTCTAAGTTTTCCTTTTTTTATTTTAGTTCCGTCGGCAAGTGTTGAACCATGAAGAGCAACCGGCACAACATCTTGCTCTTTCATGTTCGTTGCTGCTGTAACTATTTGTATTTGTTCACTTCCTATATCAACTTGACATATACTTAACTTATCTGCATCAGGATGTTTTTCAATATTAGTAATTTTTCCTGTAACTACATTTTGAATTACATCTCCTTGGATAACAAGTTCTTCTAGTTGTGAACCAGTTAGAGTTAATTTATCTCCTAATTCCTTAGGACTAACATTTATATCAACATAATCTTTAAGCCAATTATATGGTACTTTCATTTTGTTTCCTCCTTTTATTGCTGGGTATAGCATCTTATTTTAATCCAATTTCTTCACTCCCCCTCATTTTTACATGTGCAAAAGTTCTTAATTGGTAGAATAGCTACACCCTTTTTAATATTCAAAAAATCTTAATTGCAGAATAGCTGCTTTTTTTAAGTTAATAAGTTCTTAATTGCAGCATAGCTGCTTTTTTTAAGGTGTATATCTTTAGAATATATATGGTAATATTCTAAAGAATAAATATTCCTAAGAATGTATATTCTTAAATTCTTAAATTCTTAAATTCTTAAATAAAATTAAGCTTTTAGAATTGATTTAAGAATCTCATATCACTTTCATATAATAATCTTATATCATCTATTCCGTACTTTAGCATTACCATTCTGTCAACACCAAAACCAAAAGCAAATCCACTATAAACTTCTGGATCAAGGCCACAGTTTTTAAGAACGTTTGGATGAACCATTCCACAGCCTAAAAGTTCTATCCAACCGCTGCCTTTACATACTCTACAGCCTTCACCGCCACACACAAAGCATGTTGCATCCATTTCAGCAGATGGCTCTGTAAATGGGAAGTGATGTGGTCTAAATTTAGTTTGAACCTTGTCTCCAAACATTTTTTTTGCAAATAATTCTAATGTTCCTTTTAAATCAGCAAATGTAACTCCCTTATCTATAACTAATCCTTCCATTTGATAGAATATAGGTGAATGTGTAGCATCTACTGAATCTGATCTATATACTTTACCAGGGGAAATCATCTTTATTGGTGGCTTTTGATTTTCCATAGTTCTAACTTGAATTGGTGAAGTCTGAGTTCTAAGTACTATATTATCATTTATATATAAAGTATCCTGTTCACTTCTAGCCGGATGATCCTTAGGTATATTTAGAGCTTCAAAATTATAATGATCATATTCAACTTCAGGTCCATCTTCAATCGTGAACCCCATTGAAACGAAAATTTCTTCCATACTTTGAAGAGTCAAATCTAACGGATGCCTCTTTCCTATAACTTTCTTTCTTCCTGGAAGAGAAATATCTATAGTTTCACCTGCAAGCTTTTCAGCCTTTTCTTTATCTTTAATAGCCTTTAATACGCTTTCTAATTTTTCTTCAACAACAGCTTTAGCTTCATTAACCAATTTTCCTACAATAGGTCTTTCTTCTGGAGAAAGATTCCCCATACCTCTTAATATTGTAGTAAGCTCCCCTTTTTTCCCTAAGAACTTAACTCTAATTTCTTCTAATTCGCTGCTAGTTTTAACAGCTTCAATTTTGCTTAACGCAAGTTCTTGTAATTCTTTAAGTTTTTCTTTCATCATTGTTTCTCCTTTCAATAACGTCAATACACAATTCACAATTCACAATTCACAATTTTCAGTGTTCAATTATAGAAAACTCCAAATAAAGCTTTATTTGATTGCACCTTATATAAGAAATATTTCTTTCAAAATTGTTTATTGTAAATTGGCAATCGAAAAGACTTTTTTGCATAAAAAAAACGCCACCTCATAAAAAGGGACGAATTATCCGCGTTACCACCCTAATTGGAACTAAAAAAAAGTACCCAACTCAATTTAATTAACGACTCTTCTTGCCGCTAGCTACTACTATAAATTTCACAGCTAGAACTCCTGAGCGAACTTCAATATTATATTATTTAAGAAGGCTTACAGTCTATGACCTTCTCTCCCTTAAAACTTTTCTAATATCTACTCTCTCATTCACAGTTTTTCAATGTTCAATTAATACAACTCATTATACAAATAAATATATAAAATATCAATACTATTTTCAAAATTTATATATAAATCCACTGCTTTCTAATATACCATATTCATAAGCATATTTCCAAATTAAATTAAATATTTCATCTTAACATGATTATTTTAAATTTAAAGACTCTGAACACCAGATGTTTCCTATAAATATTTATATATTTTTCTATTTACATAGATAAATATATACATTTTAAAATATTTTCATATTAATATAGATTCCTAGAAATATTCAAATCTACTTTAATTCTTAAATAGTTTCAAATTTTCCTAGAAACCTATTAATATACTTTCCTATTTTAATAAGATTTAATCACAATTGATTTTGTCTTACTTTCTCATACATTATAACAGATGAAGCTACTGCTACATTTAAAGATTCAGCATTGCCTGGCATTGGTATCTTAACTTTAGTATCCGCCATCTCCAATACTTCTGTACTTACCCCATTTCCTTCATTCCCAACAGTTAAGAGAACTCTCCCTCTTAAATCTGCTTGAAAGAAATTTTTATCTGTATCTAAGGATGTCACTACTAAATTAAAACCTTTCCCCTTTAATTCTTTTACTAAAGAGAGATTCTCATCATCATAATGAATAGGAATATAAAATATAGATCCCATTGTAGATCTAATTGTCTTTTCATTGTATATATCTACAGTACCCTTTGTTAATATAATTTCTTGTACTCCAGCTGCATGTGCAGTTCTTATTATAGTCCCTAAATTCCCTGGATCTTGTACCTTGTCACAAAGCAAGTAAAAATCCCCATTGAATTTCGATTCCATTGTATTCATTTTTATAACTGCAAGTATTCCTTGAGGATTTTCTGTAGAAATAAGTTCTTTAAATAAATTGCTAGAAATTTCATAAATCTTAATTTCATCATTTATATATTTGCCCAAAAATTCGTCTACTTTATCCTGTGCATCTTCAGACACAATTAGGTAATCCACATCGACCTTTGCCTTAAATGCCTCTTGAACTAATCTAAATCCTTCAATTATATACCTACTTGTTTTAGTCCTATTTTTTCTTTCTTTAAGCTTTTTTGTATTCTTAAATAAATTATTTTCTTTACTTTCTATATATATCAAAGTTTTACACCTCAAAACTATAGGATTATGGAAAAATAATAATATTATTATTTATATTTGAATATAAAAATAAAATGCGGCATAAGCCGCATTTTATGTACTAAGCATTTAATTGTTTCTTAGCAACTTCTACTAATTCAGTAAATGCTTTTGGATCATTTATAGCTATTTCAGATAACATCTTTCTGTTGATGTCTATTCCAGCTAATTTGATTCCATTCATGAATTTAGAATATGATAAGTTGTTCATTCTTGTAGCTGCGTTAATTCTAGCTATCCATAAACTTCTATAATCTCTCTTCTTATTCTTTCTTCCAACATAAGAATTTCTTAATGCTCTTATTACTGATTCATTAGCAGTTTTATATAACTTACTTTTTCCACCGTAGTATCCTTTTGCAAGTTTTAAAACTTTTTTATGATTTTTACGAGAATTCTTCGCTCTCTTTACTCTTGCCATTACTTAAACCTCCTGCATTACCCTATATTATAGGTATGGTAATAATTTCTTCATTACTTTTACTTGTGAATCTGAAACATATCCAGCTTTTCTAAGATTTCTCTTAGTTTTTGAACTCTTCTTTGTTAAGATATGGCTCTTAAACGCCTTAGCTCTCTTAAGTTTTCCTGTACCTGTCTTTCTGAATCTTTTTGCTGCTCCTCTATGAGTCTTCATTTTTGGCATGATTAAAATCCTCCTCTCAAGTTATGCCTTTTTAGGCCCTAAAACCATTGTCATACTTCTGCCTTCTCTTTTAGGTCTTTTCTCTATTAGGCAGACGTCTTCTAATTTAGATGCAAAATTATCAAGAATCTTTTGTCCTATATGACCAAGTTCCATTTCTCTACCTCTAAATCTAACACTGATTTTAACTTTATCTCCTTCTAATAGGAACTTTCTAGCATTTTTTGCTTTTATGTCAATATCATGTTCCTCAATAGTTAGACTTACTCTTATTTCTTTAATACTTACTATTTTTTGTTTTTTCTTAGCTTCTTTTTCCTTTTTTGATTGCTCATATATATACTTACCAAAGTCCATAATCTTACAAACTGGTGGCTTCGCATTTGGGGAAATCATAACTAAGTCCATTTCTTTTTCTTCAGCAAGTCTTCTTGCTTCACTTGATGAGATAACACCTAATTGTTCCCCATCACTTCCAATTACTCTAAGTTCTTTTTCTCTTATTTCTTCATTAATAGAAAAATCTTTATTAATATTTTTCACCTCCGAAAAATTACATACATAATAAAAAGACGGCATATAGCCGTCTCAAATTATCAATACTCAATGTATAGACATCCATATAAACCCATACTAGTAGATTCAACACTGCAGGGTGAGAAACGGCTGTTTCTTCTTAACATGTATGAGTATATCATTGTTGTTAATCCATGTCAATATTTTTTTGCTATTATTTGATCAATTTTATTATAGTCGCTATTTGCTTCATAAAAATGAACCTTATCTCCAAATACATTTTGAATAGTATCTATAAATTCTTTATTGCTACATTTTTCTTTTCCATAAATATTTATATTTTCAGGTGCACTTGTTATTAGTCCGCTAATTAATATATCTTCCATATTTAATTCAGCTTTATTTTGATCTGTTGCGATTTCACTGAAAAAATCGTAATATAAATCTTTTCCTTCCTTATCCCTTACTATATAATTATTATCTTCTACTATTATATTTATTTCTTCTATTTTGCATTCCTGTATTTCTACAAAGTACTTTAGTAGTTTTATAAATTCTTTATATTCTTTTTCCACCATATATCTTTCTACTACTTTATCTATAACTTTTTCTATATCCTCTCTTAATTTTCTCATCCTAAAAGTTATAAATCCATCTATATTAATCTCTTGTTTTTCACTTATGCAGTCTCTAATCTTTTCTACCATAGAATTAATTTTATTTAAACAAAATATAGTATCCTCATTTGCATCTACTTCTTCATACTTTAACACCTTTAGTATTTGATCTTCAACCTCTAATATTTCAGATTGCTTTAAGAAAAAATAATTATCCGTTATAAATTCAAACATTTCCTTTTTTCTATAATTATCAATAACTATTCTATATAAAATATTACTAACATATAAGTTAATAATCTCTTTTACTTTTTCATTATAACAATTTTCTTCACAAATTATCTTTATTATATGAGTTTTTCCTTCTATACTTTCAACAAATCCTATTAAAATCTCCTTCTTCTTTAGTAGCTCTTTTAGCTCTTGCAGGTCATGGGAAAAAGTCAAGTCTTCACTATAAGCTAATTTTAAAATAAGCATGGATTTCACTCCCTTCTTAATATTAGTATGTATTAAAAATTTGAGGATATGCAAAATTCATATGATATATTTCTAGTTGATAAAATATTAATTTTTATACATTTTAGCAGTTACTTAATTGACATACCAGTCTTTAAAGCGCAAAATATAATTTAAAATAATAATTTCAATATTGATTGTTTTGCCTTTAAATATCAATCATACATTCTTATAAGGAGAATTTATATGCATTGTTTTGTCGATTATAGAATTACTAAAGAAGAATTACTTAGCCTTTCCAAACTAGACCTAAAACCAATATTAGTCCCTAAATGTAATGATGTTTATTATGCCATAAATGGTCATCCTGATATTCAATTAAATGTACTAAAAAATGATTCATTTAATAAGATAATTATCCAACAAAATATCTCAGAAAAATTCAAAGAGATCCTTAAATTAAACGACATAAATTATATTGTTTCAAAAAACACATTGTCCAATACATATCCAAACGATATTATTTTAAATTCTTTAATTTTAGAAAACTATTTTATACATACTTTAAAATATAGCGATGAAAATCTTTTAAACTCTCAAAATTCAAAAATACACATTGATGTTCCTCAAGGTTACACAAAATGTTCTATTCTCCCTGTTAGAGAAAAAGCCTTAATCACGAGTGATAAAGGGATTTTTAATTCTCTTAAAAATTATGATTTTGACATTCTTCTGCTTCCTCCCGGAGATATACTACTACCTTCACTAAATTATGGTTTTATAGGCGGGGTCGGCGGTATGGTCTCTAATAATAAGATGGCTTTCTTTGGTGATTTAGATAGTTACACATGGGGAGATCAAATAAAGAAATTTCTTTTTAAATATGACGTCTTACCCATTGCACTAAGAAAAGGGAAATTAATAGATCGAGGTAGTCTATTTACCCTATAACCATGTCCACTATATAATATGATTTCTACTTTTTTATGTTACTTTTAAATAAATATAAAGAAGATAGCATTCACACTAATAATGTAATTACTATCTTCTTTATATTCATCTTGTCATTCTATTCTTTATTTCATCAGTCAACTTTTCTGCTTTTGACTTTACTAATTCTCCCACGTTTCTCATTTCATTCCCCATATCTTCTGCCAAGCCTTTCATTTCATAACCCATTTTTTCTGCCATTTCTTTTATTTCTTTAGTTAAATCTAACATCATAGTATCTCCTTTCATATAATAATTTACGCAATTTATAATAATATCAATAAAAAATTTTTTTATACTAAAAGTTTGCCCCAAAATAGGAATATTATTATAGGAATTTGGCTAACTTAAAATTTTTAATTACTTACAGACAAAAATAATTTTTATCTGTATATAAAAATTAAGCCAATAGATATTTTCTTATCCATTAGCTTAATTTCATGCCTTTTCTCTTACTATTAAACAAAATGTTAATTTACTAACTAATTATTCTAAAAGTTCTTTAGACATTTTATTGTAATCAGAATCATGTAAATTCATAATATTTTGGGATATTCTTAGGTTATTTTTATACTCAGTTCTAAAAATACAATAATACAATGTGGTTACCTCTTTATTATTCAGAAGTTTTAATCTCTCTAACTTTTTAAATTTATATTTGAATCCGCACTTTTCAATTACTCTTTTTGAGTTGTTGTTAAAATCAAAATGTGCGCACCAAATCAATTCTAAGTTTAGTTTATTAAATCCATAGTCCACTAATGATTTTACCGCTTCAGGAACTATTTCTTTTCCCCAGTATCTAGGATTAAGAACATACCCCACTTCTTTCTGATTTAGTTTCAACAAATTATTATCAGGCTTTCTATCATGAAGCCCTATACTACCAATAACTTTATTTTCTGATTTTAAAACTATAGCGTATGTTTCATTGTTTTTAATAAACATTTTTATTATTTTTTTACTTTCATCCTCATCTTTATGTGGAATCCAACCAGCGTTAGGACCTACCAATTCACTTTTGGCATATTCATACAAATCCTCGTAATCCTCTTCTTTCCATGTTCTTAATATCAATCTATCAGTAACCAAATCCTCCATCTTGCTTCCCCCTTATACAGATTGGTCAAATATCTAATTATGCCTTTAACATATCTTCTTTTCGTTTCTAACAACATTAAATTAAAAGTTTTATTAAGTAACTTTTCTAAACAATTATTAACATCATTTAAATTATAGACACACGAAGTTTATTACTAAAATTATAACATATTATGTAAATATATCACCATAATCTATACCTAATGTGTTTTTAGCAATTAATAAATATCAACTTTAATAATTTTTACTACTTTGTGAAATATTTCTTTAGTTTCAATACTCTTCTCATTTATATTTTTAATATACACAAATTTTCTTAAATTTACTTTGACATACTGGCTTTTTATCCTTTAAACTATTAGGGATATGCAACTACAAAAAGTGATTATAAGCTTATTATTTTTTCTCTTATTATTAGAAGTTTTTTTACTTTGTTGCAAATTTTATAAGTTTTTTGGAGGTAATTGATGAGCATACTTACTGTTAAAAATATGAATCACGGATTTGGAGATAGAGCTATTTTTGAAGATGTTTCATTTAGATTATTAAAAGGTGAACATGTTGGTCTTATCGGTGCTAATGGAGAAGGTAAATCTACATTTATGAATATAGTAACTGGTAAGCTAATGCCTGATGAAGGGAATGTTATTTGGTCTAATAATGTTAGAGTTGGTTACATGGATCAGCATGCAGCATTAATGAAAGGTCAAAGTATAAGAGATGCCTTAAGAGATGCTTTTAAATATCTTTTTGATCTAGAAGCAGAAATGAATTCTTTATATGAAAAGATGGGGGATTGTACTGAGGATGAGTTAAATAAAATGCTAGAAAGAACTGCTGTAATTCAAGACATGCTTGATCATAACGGATTTTATGTTATTGATCCAAAAGTTGAAGAAGTTGCAAAAGGTCTTGGGCTTTTAGACCTAGGGTTAGATAAAGACGTTGATGATTTATCTGGTGGACAAAGAACCAAAATTCTTCTAGGAAAACTATTATTACAATCTCCTGATATTTTACTTTTAGATGAGCCTACAAACTACTTGGATGAAGAACATATAGAATGGCTTAAAAGATATCTTCAATCATATGAAAATGCGTTTATATTAATATCCCATGATGTCCCATTTATAAATTCAGTAGTTAACCTAATTTATCACGTTGAAGAACGAAGACTTACAAGATACGTAGGAAATTATGATGAATTCCAAAGAATATATGAAGAAAATAAAAAGAAGCTTGAAGCTGCTTACGAAAAACAACAAAAAGAAATCGCAAGACTTGAAGATTTCGTAGCAAGAAATAAAGCTAATGTCGCTACTGCAAATATGGCTAAGTCTAGACAAAAGAAGCTAGATAAAATGGATATAATTGAACTTTCAAAAGAAAAACCAAAACCAGAATTCAACTTCAAATCTGCTAGAGCTTCAGGTAAAGCTATTTTTGAAACTAAAGATTTAGTTATAGGTTATGACTCTCCTCTTACAAAACCATTAAATTTATATATGGAAAGAGGACAAAAAATAGCATTGGTTGGAGCTAACGGACTTGGTAAGTCTACTCTTCTAAAAAGTTTACTTGGTATAATAAAACCAATAAGCGGAGAAGTTCATTTAGGTGATTATCAATACATAGGTTATTTTGAACAAGAAGATAGAGGCAATAACAGCAATACTTGTATAGAAGAAGTATGGCAGGAATTCCCTGGATACACTCAATATCAAATAAGAGCTGCTCTTGCCAAATGCGGACTTACAACTAAGCAATTAGAATCACAAATAAGAGTTCTATCTGGTGGTGAGGCTGCAAAAGTTAGACTTTGTAAAATTATAAACAATGAAACTAATATATTAATACTTGACGAGCCTACTAATCACTTAGATGTTGATGCAAAGGATGAGTTGAAAAGAGCGCTTAAAGAATATAAAGGAACAATTTTATTAGTTTCGCATGAACCTGAATTCTATAGAGATATAATAACAGAAACTTGGAATTGTGAAGATTGGACAACTAAAATATGCGGTTCCACACAAAAATAGTTAATTAATATAAATGGCTTAAACAGTAGTGTTTAAGCTATTTTTTATTATTGTGTTTAATTTTGAAGAGCTAGTATTATTTCTATATCTTTATATTTAAGAATAGTGTTAAAATAAAAAACAACCATCAAGATTGCCTTTTAACTTGTATATTAAAATTTTAATTAACGATTAGTTAATACTACATCTTCATCTTCCACTTCAAATATTAGCCAATCTGGATCTTCCTCAACACATTCTTTTTCATATCTAAAAGTATTATCTTTAAGCATTTCAAAATAACCATTATCTTTTAATTCAAAAACTGGACATTCTTCGAATAGAACATCAGTAATGGCAATTGCTCTTATCTTTTTCATAGTTATCTCCCCTTTACAATACGCATTAAATTTTAACTTGTACTTATAATTATATATTAATCAAAAACTTTTTAAACAAAGCTTAAATTAAGAATATAAAAATAAAATAGATATTTTATTTAGGTTAATATTTCAAAAGACACATTAAGAACTTAGACACTTTTCGAAATCTGTCCATAGATAGATGATTGTGAATTATTGTAGCTTGATTATCAATCTGTAGATTAGTACAATCATATGTGTTAGACAGTCGTCTAAGTACAAACACTTGAAAATATGGAGGTGGCATATGAAAATAGCAATTATTACTGGAGCTTCTTCTGGACTTGGTGTGGAATTTACTAAAGCAATTATTGCAAAATACCAAAAGCTCGATGAAATTTGGATTGTTGCGAGGCGCAAGGAACGTCTTGAAAAGATAGCACAGAGTTATCCAAATATCAAAATTCGTGTGATTCCCATTGACTTATCTGATGATACTTCTTATGATGTATTGAATAGAATTTTAATTGAGGCAAAGCCGGAAATCAAAATTCTTATCAATAATGCCGGCTTAGATATAAACGGTCGTTTTGACGCAATGGAAGTTGGAGATATTATAAATATGGTCAATATTAATATCAAAGGTATGACTGTTGTGAACAGGCTTTGTTTTCCGTATATGAAGAAAGGCAGCTTTGCAATTATAACTGGATCAGTTTCTTCCTTTGTTCCGGTTCCGTCTCAGGCGGTTTACAGTAGCAGCAAGGTATATGTCAAGTTCCTCACACGAGCGCTTCGGGAGGAAGTGAAAGAAAAAGGTATAAATGTTTGTCTACTGTGTCCGGGAAATATAGACACAGAAATGAATATCCGAAGTGAAGCAAAAATGCAAAAGACAAAGGTCAGTAGACTGCCATATCTCGACATGAAAAAGCTTACAGTCAAGGCATTGCAAAAAGCAGAGTCCGGCAAGTCTGTTTATACACCGGGTACATTCTATAAGATTTATCGACTACTCGGAAAGGTGTTCCCGACATCATTTATGATGAAATTAACAAAGAATTTTTTCAGTGCTAATTAGCAATTTTGTATACGAAAGAGGATGATCTAAAATATGAAGTATGATTTGAACAATAAATCCAATCGTTTTGCACAAAGAACATTGTTGGATTTATCGAATGCACTATTTTCCATGCTTGCAAAGAAACCCTTTGAAGAGATAACCGTCAATGAGCTGTGTAAGATAAGCAATTATCCCAGAGCGACATTTTATAATTATTTTGAGGATATCTTTGATTTACTTAATTATTGCTGGTATTGTCTATCAAAGGAAATCATGTTAGAAGATTATGCAGATATGCAGCCAGAGGAAAGGCTTTATGTTCTGTTTGGAAGACTATATGATTTCATGGATTTGCAAAAAGAAACACTAAACGCCATTGTAAGGCTGAACACAATAGATGGGAAAATGTTCAATTCTTTTCAGCAGTATTTTCGCAATCAGATTTATACAGTTATGGAAAAATGTCCCTGCACGAGTAGATATCCTATTTCTTATAAATTGGTTGCCGAACACTACAGCAATACGATTCTGTTATTGATTGAATGGAGTTTCCTAAAAAATAAATGTAGTCCCAAGGAGAAAGCGATTTCTTACTTGAAATATTTACTTGGTGGCATATGAATGGAGGGATTTAGTTATGATATTTTATTTTTCAGCAACGGGAAATTGTAAATATGTTGCATCAAGAATTGCTAAGGTAACAAAAGAGGAAATCGTATCTATCTCAGATTGTATAAAAAGTGAATCCTATTACTTTACTATAAGAGAAGGGGAAGGCATAGGAATTATCTCGCCTACCTATGATTTTGGATTGCCAACGATAGTATGTGATTTTTTTAGTAAGCTGGAGCTATCTTCAGAAAAGAATCCATATGTGTATTTTATTGCAACTTATGGTACAACATGTGGTCAGACAGGCTACATGGCAGATAAATATATCAATGAAAAAGGATATTCACTGAGTGCTAGATTTAGTGTAAAAATGCCTGATACATGGACACCGACATTTGATTTATCTGATTCTAATAAAGTGAGTAAAATTAATTCCAATGCAGAACCGATAATAGATGAAGTGATTAAGAAAATTAAAAATAAAGAGTTGGGAGATTTTATGAAGAATAAAATTCCTAAATTTTTGTATAAAGTATATTATCCGACTTATGAAAAGAAAAGAACAACAGACCATTTTCAAGTAGAAGACAACTGTGTTGGATGCGGATTATGTGAAAAAAAATGTCCGGTGAAAGCTATTCAGATACAGAATGGAAAACCTGTATGGGTTAAGGATAAATGCGTGTTGTGCCTGGGATGTTTGCATAGATGTCCGAAGTTTTCAATTCAATATGGAAAAAAGACGAAGAATCATGGACAATATACAAATCCGAATGTAAGAATGTGAATGCGAAGATTCCAATATTTCTAAGCGATTAGATGGAATTTAAGTTTGACCAATTTTCTTATACAACAAACCAAAGGCAGCTATTCAAGACTGCCTTTGTTATTTTAATCTTATATTAATCACAACCATTCTTTGTTCTATAAAATTAAAATCAACATTTTATTTTGGAATAGCTGTAATGGCTATTCTCTTTTGTTATATAATTACATTCCAGAGCACTTAGAAGATTATATAGACTGGAATAAATTAATGAGAAGCTTTGAATGTGGAAATTTAACTATAGAAAATATAGGTTCAGGGTCACACCAATTAACAGATAGATTTATAGTAGTCCAAAGATATTAGTTGATGAGGATACCGCAAATTACTTAAAATATGTAGTTGCGGTATCTTTTTTCTATATTAATTTATATAAATCCAATTGTTTTTTTCTTAAATCATAAAGTGGATTATGAGGAACTTCCACCATTGAACGAATTTCAGCATATCCACCCCAATACGCAGGTGATTTGCTAAGTAATATACTTATTTCAAATAATCTAAGCTCTTCAACTGTCCTCTTACAACCATTCCAAACATCTTTTAAACACTCAAAGCCAAAAGATATACCATTAGCACCTTTTTCTTTTATGGTATTATATAAGCTTCTAGCTTGTGGTATTAAATCTACAATAGCATATAATCCATCTTCCCTGACTTCTAACATCATATTATCAGCTAAATTAACATAGTTTTCATGATCCACATAGAGTTCAATATTGGAATTAGATTCGATAGCTTTTTTAAATGCTTCTGGTTTAATATTTTCAATGAATTTGCCATTTTTACCTTGTAGCATTCTGCTTTCTCTGAAATCATTAACTAAAATTTCTAGTTGCAGTCTTCCACTATCGAGTTCCCTTACTTCAATTTTAGCTTGATTAATTTGCTTTTCCATATGTTGCATTTCTCCTTTGTTTAATCTATATTAATATATTGAAAATTATCTTCTAGTTCATTAATTAAACGAGCCTTTTTTCTATTTACTTCCTTGAATAGCTTATAGTAAAAGGTCCAGTTTATATCATTCAATACACACAATAATGGATCTAAGACTATTCCTTTTTCAGATAGTATTACTGCAAATTTTAATCGCTCTCTTTCATTATCAATGCTTTTTATTTGTTCATATATTTCTAACATAATTAAGCACCTTCCTTAAAAAATCCATCTAGTAATGCATCTAAATTATTGAGGTCGGTAGTTTCAAAATCTCCATCAGCAGTCATTGTTGCAAGTTTATTTCTCTCTGAAATGCTTAAACTAAGCTCTTTAAATAATTGATTTTGTTGTGATGTGTACTGAGTTATAGTTTTTAATAGTGGGTGTGGCTTAAAATCTACCATTAAACCATCTCTTTTCACTATTAATCTTGCTTCAAGCAATATAGCCATAGTGTTAGCAAGAGAACTAACAGTAATACCATCCATAGAGGTATAAGTTCCTGTTGTCTCCATGATATGTTTTATCTCATTAAAGAATATTTTTTCTATTTTATCTAAATCTTTTATTACTTTTTTCTCTAATTTTGTAGCATTATTAAAGTTATTTTTAATCATTTCTTGATCTTTTCCCTTCATTTCTAACTCTTCTTTTGAATATTTTCTTTTGGTTGAATCTGCAAGTAATGAAACAGGCATATTTCTTCTACTCATATATATCGACTCCTTAAAAATTTTTAAAGTTTTTTCAAAAAAGGGGCTTACGAACTGATTTATTGACGATATAATAATAAATGTCAGCTGGTTAATAATACTCACTAACAAAAATGGTTAGTGGGTCTTTTTTATATAAAAAAATGAAATAAAGTAGCGGCTGCTATATATAGATCTGCAACTGTTCCGCTCATAGCTTCTTTTTCCGCATCCCTTCTAATAGGGGGGATACTAAATACACTTCTTAAAACTCACCACAATCTCTCATACAGCTCAATAATATAATTATTAAGATTTACACCTAACAAACATAAAAAAGATGATATGACGAGCATATGAGCCAATTTAAGCTGCACCTAATCCGTATCATCTATCTATTCTTTATTATCTTCTGTTTTATAATTCTGTTTCTTATTGCTTTCAGTGTTTACTGACAATCCCATGTTTAATATATCTATATTTAAATCTCTATCAGTTAAGCAATTTCCTAGAGATAATATAAGTTTGTCTTTGTTTTGATTAAAGAATATTGGCAAATCCAAATATTGGCGAACTTCGTTGATTGTCATTAATCCTTTAGATACTGCTAAAGCACCAATTTCATATTGTTCTTTAGTTGATGGTCTAAGAAGTTCTTTCGTATCAAAGCGATAAAAATAATTGTCTTTCTTTTCACGCTCAAGCAGCAAATTCTTATCTATAGAGTTTTCAATGCAGCAAATTATTGGAGCTAAAGTTCTTTTAAGAAATTCATCATCAGATGTTACATTATATAGATTAAATAACCTTTGAACATCAGCAATAAATTGTTCTTTTTGCTCTATCATTTGAAGCTGTTCTATATTAATGTCCATAGACTTATATTCCAAACCTTCCTCAAGAATTACCGTCTTACCCGCATTAGATGTTCCTGAATATAAATTCTGCCAACTAACTCTTAACCTATCTATAGCATCTTTAGTCAATCTACTTTTGGATTGTAGTATTCCTAATGGTAATGTTGAATTTTCTAAAGCATATTTTAATGTTTGATTATGTTGCAGCATAAGCTCTAATAAATCTGAAGAATTTAATATTCCATTACCTTTTTCTATAATCATAAAATCAAAAACATTTGCTATAAGAGCTTTGTTATTAAGAGTATAATGTATCTCAATATCTTTAATGATTCCCTTTTCATCAACAAAATCTTTAACAGTTACCACTCTTGGATCAATTCTATGAAGCGCTTTGATCTTATTTCCTTGCCTTTCTATATAGTGATAGGATTTTCCATAATATAATAAGTCTTTTACTAATTCGTATTTAAATTTAAAAGCGGTTTCTTGCTCATTAATTTCTTGGTTCAGTATAAATTCTCTATAATCATTATATTGTCTTTCAACTCTTAAATTAGATTCACCATATAAAAGAATTGGCATTTGAGCAATAGATCCAGCTATTTTAGCTACACTTTCAGCAACTACAGGAATTTTATCTACTACTTTTTCAGATATGTATATTCCATTCGTTTTAAACATTTCTACTAAGCCAATGTTTATAGAACGTTCTTCAATTATTTTGTTTCTATTGAATAGCCCCATTTTCTCCTCCTTAGTTATCAAAATAAAAAAGATAGATGGACTTTTATCCACCTATCCAGATTTATATTGGTTTTATTTCAAAACTCTTGCAGCAGCAGCGTTCACAAGTGCACAGTCTCCGTAAAATTCTACCAGTACACCTACTTGAGAACTGAGCGAAAATTTTTCAGTTAATACTTGAACATTTGTATTTTCAGCTAATTTAAATTTTAATGCTTCATTTACGTTGGCTAAAACTATTTGTAATCCAATAATCGCTTCTGTTATTTGAATTTCTACACCTAATACCTTATACACAGGTTTATCTGCTATATAATCTCTTACAACATAGTATCGGCCTTGACCATCTTTAAGAGATGATAATTTTTTGAACGTATCTCTATTTATGTATATCTTTGCACCATTTAATAATACTGGATTCATATCTAATATAAGATTTTGAACATCATCAATATCTAATGTGCCAGCCGTTTTTAACGCAAGCGATGGAGCTGTTAATATACCAGATGTAAATTCCCTTTCCTGTCCAGTAGCTTTAAATGCTTGTTCCTCTAACTTTCTAGAAACTCTTTTTGCCAATGTATTTGTAATATAATCTACTCCGATTACTGGATTATTATGAAGCAACTGTTTACTCACTAATACAAGTGTCCCAATCCTTTTATCAGCTAAAACTACTTTATCAAAAGCTTTTAAATCAACTGGAGAAATTTCATCAGTTTCGCCTAAAACTTCTGCAAGAACATCTTCTTTTTCAACTAAAAATTCTAGTTTTCCAGTAGCCTTCACCATTTGTGCATCAGCTACAACGGTAGACATTTCACTTAACTTTTGAATAACTTCATTATACATTTCAGATGGAATAATGTTACTGTGAGTAGTTGTATCAGCTCTAACTTCTCCTTTAGCTAATCCCATTCCAAACTCTCTTTTTTCAAACTTATCCATATTCTTTTCTCCTTTGTTTTCTTCTAAATTTTTTTCATTTGTGTTAAGCTGCTCAATTACAGCACGTAATTCTTTTTCAAATTCCAGGTATTGAGTGTTCTCTTCTTGTGAAAAATCTCTAGTTTCCTTCTCACAAGCATTTAGAAGTGCTTCTATTTGTTCTGTGAGTTCCCATTTTCTTTCCCTCAAAGCTTTATTTGTCATTTGTTATCCTCCATTTGTTTTACAATCATTAAATTTGGGCATAAAAAAATCCAACTATCGTTTTTTGATAATTGGATTTCTAAATATTAAATAAAATTTTCAAATCAAGTTTTAAGATCGTGATCAGTTTCGCGAGATCTTTTTCTCTAGGAATCGATGCTCTTGTGAAATTATAAATTATGTAATCTGGGATATTTATTTCATTTGATAATTTCTCACATGCGACCTTTATCCTTGTTTCTGAGGTGTGCTTTAAAATTTGACTTTTTATATATTCTCTATTCATTTAAACCTCCTGAATTTATATATTTAAGTGCTTTTTTCACACTTTATTAGCAAAAAAAATAGAGCTAATGTGAAAGCGTCATTAGCTCATAAAAACTTAAAATAGAAAAAAATCGACTTAGAAATAAGAGGAATTGAACAATATCTTAGAAGACAAGACGTACTAAAATATCTATACCCCTACAATATATAATATACAGTTGCAGAACATAAGTTTGCATGTTTTGAATAATAATTTTAAAAAAATTTATAGCTCGAGTTTACTGTCCATTTTAGGATTATATAATATCACTGTAAAACAAATAAAATGGAAAAGGAGAAAATAAACATGAAATATGAATTGTCAATATATAATATTAACCCAGTAGAAATAATACAAGATCCTGCACCACAAGAAGTAATTACAACTACAAATAATGCCAATCAAATTAAAAGTTTTAACAATGAACTATTTGACCAAGTGAGATTTGTAGAAATTAATGGAAAACCTTATGCAGTAGGTTCAGATGTTGCAAGAGCCCTTGGTTACAGTAATACTAACAGAGCAATAACAACCCACTGTAAGAATTATTTAAGAACAAATGTGGCATCCCAAAACGGTATGTCAGATACTAAGGCAAGAAATTCACAAGAAATGTTGGTAATACCCGAAGGTGATATTTATAGATTAATAGTAAGAAGTAAATTACCTGGAGCTGAAAGATTTGAAACATGGGTATTTGATGAAGTATTACCTCAAATAAGAATGACAGGTGGATATATTAAAACTACTGAAGAAGATACACCAGAAACCATAATGGCTAAAGCATTAATAGTAGCCAAAAAAACATTAGATAATAAATATATAAGATTTTAGTGGCTTTTAACAGGCCACTTTTTATTTTCTAATAATTTAGTAAAAATAAAAAGCCCCTAAGGGCTTAAATACATTAATATTGTTTTTAATTAAGATTAACAACAACTTGACCACCAGTAAGTAATGAACTATCAAATTCTAATTCTAATCCTGTTTTACCCTTAGGAACTTCAACTACATATACTCCTGTTATTTTTCTTCCTGCTCCAATTGTACCATCTAATTGTCCTGCCTTGGCTGCAGTTTGTCCCATCATTGAATATTCACATTGTCTACCATCTTGGTCTACAACTTTAAACATCATGATTGAAGAAAGTGCTTTTTCATCCTTTGATATATTTTCTACAGTACAATCTATAGCCATAAATTCGTTACCATCTTTTGGCTTAGAAAAATCATCACCTGGCACATTATATACCTTATTAACAGTTATTTTATAATCCTTTAATTGAATAACATCTCCAACTTTAAATGCTTTTGATTCACTTGATGAAGCCGTACTATTTGTACTAGCATTTTCACCTACTTTAGTAGCTTTATTACCACCCATAGCCGAACCAAGACTACCTATAATAATCAATACAATAATTCCAGTTAATATTTTATGTTTCATAAAAAAATTTCTTTGGTCTTTACCACAGTGAACACATTTCTTTACACCTTTTGCAATTTCTTTGCTACACGCTTTACAATTTGTCATTTTACTCATTAAGTTGTCCCCCTAATTATAATTTCATAAAAACTATATCACGCTAACAAACTGTTCACAATCAAATTTAAATGGTGCATTTGAATAACTTTACCAAATTATTATTTATTATTATATAACTTTTTATAGATTTATATTAATAGAAGATTAGAAGTTAAATACTTTTCTTTAATAGATTACTAATAAATATTTATATATTAGGTATGGTCACTAACGTTGACCACACCTATGTCCATTCACTTCGTTCATGTCCATAATGATAGTTTTTTTAGTTTTACGAAATATCTATATATGAATACAAATTTATATATTAATTGTTAGAGGAAATGTATCATATATTATAAGTAAAAAAATTGATAGGGTTAGATATACTAATACTTTAGGCTAGTTTCTCTGCACTCATTTTGTCCCTTTTTTATAGCTTTTTGCACCCATTTTGTCCTCTGATTTTATAGTTTTAAATAAAAATAAAACACCGAATTAACGGTGTTTGTTATTTATAATCAAAAAAGTTCATTATATATTTTAAATCTTCTATATTGTTACACTTATAAAATAATCTTGGATTTACAACAAAAAAATCTCTGTCTCCTCTTACTATTCTTACTATAGCAAATTGATTATTTATTTTTAATGACATTAATTCTTTTATAAATCTTGATGGCTTTTCATAATTACATATTGCGGCTATTTCAGTACTTTTCATAGGTTCACTTTCATCAAAATTTATAGCATTTATATTATGAGCTATAACATTAAACCTAGTATTTATATATGGAAGTAATCGAATAAATGATGCTAGTTTTTTATGTTGATTTGGCTTTACACTATCATATAATTGCTGTATTCCATCATTAAATATTCTAGCAACCTTCATATTCTTTACATCTCCTTTTAATTGTCCACGTTTAATAAACTTGCTACAAATTTTAATATTATCTCTTTCTATTTTTATAAGGTTATTTTGTATTAGATAGCTTTTGGTTCTTGAAGCTTCATTTCTGCTTAAATTTAAGATTGTTTGTAGTTCTTTTTCAGTAATCTTTTTTTGGCCTTTTGTTTCTCCTACAACTAAAATACTTTGATAATTTAGATAGCTGCATAGCTTTAAAAATCTTACTAGCATTTGTGGTTCTAGATTTAAGCATAAAATATCTCCATATAGTAAGTGAAAATAATATCCTAGATTTTCACTCATGAAATTATTCCATTTTTTAAAATCTCCATATGATGGTTTGCTATTTTCAACAACTGCATATTCTACTATCATCTGTTCAGCTGAAAAAGTCTTTCTATTAACCTTATCTATAAACTTTACTGGTTTAAATTTTTTCAAGTTAATCAATCTCCTTTTTATTTAGTCAATTTAAAATTGACCTCTTAGGTAGGAGTGACCTATTGTTTACATCACCTCACAATCTTTTGTATTTATATTATATAATTGTTTTTTCAAAAGTAAGTTATATAATATTGTTATCTATAAGAAATCCAAATTCAAACCGTATCAAGTAAGATGACATATCTAAGCATATTTATCTACTTAGCCGTTAAATAAGTCCTACGGCTTGTCTATGAGCCATATACAGTAGTATAATAAACATATTATATTCACTATGAGGTGTACAAATGAATTATGAAGATAAAATTAAAGAAGTATTTGGAGATATGGATATAGATTTTTTAGAACCATATGAAGAAGAAGCTCTATTAGTAATAGAAAATCAATTTCTTAATGAAAAAGTTCGTTATAGAGGAAATTCAGAACTTGAAGCTTTTAAGAAATACAAAGCAATTCCCCATAATAATAAATGTGTAATCAAAGCAAAAGTTGTTTTAACGGCTGTTGGTTCAATACCAATGATAATAGAATATGAAGAGATTGAAAAAATTAAATAATTGGAGTGATAAAATGTCTTATGAATATGATCCAACTAAAGTACCTGACTATTATAACCCAGATGATCCTAATCAATTATTAGATATGGCTGATTTTCCATATGAGGTGCTTGAGGATAAGTACGTATTACTAGAATATCCTGGTACTATCAAGGAAAGATATTTAAGTTTTTATGATAACGAAATAGATGCTCTTAAAATAGGAAAAAGACTTGGTCATAAATGTTGGGAAGCTGTACATGCAAGAGTAGCGATTTCAAATATTTTTGGAATGAAGGTCTTTTCAGGATATGAAGCATATGAAGAAAATAAAAGGATCAAATAATTATTATATATAGCTAATGCATAATCTGTAGAGAATATAGTGTAGCAGATTTTAAGATAAAGATTTTAAAGAAATACTGACATAATCTTCTGGATAAAAAATTAATTTAGAATAATTTTATTTTTAAAACACAATCCTATAATTTATAGAATACTATAGGAGGTCTTATGATGAAATTGTTAAAAAAAATGATAATAATTATTATAGTTGTAGTTGCAGTAAGTGAAATATTAATAGAAGCTGTTCCAAACGATATTCCTTATAGTTCAATGAATCCAATTAATGTAGGTGTAGTCTTTTATCGGTTTGATGATCCTTATGTTGTTGTATTAAAGCAAAGTTTAGAAAATATCGAAAAAAAGTATGAAGGAAAAATTAAATTTAGTTTCTATGATAGTAAAAATGATAAAGCTATACAAAATCAAAATATTAATTCACTACTAGAAAGTGGAAATGTTGACGTTCTCGTATTAAGTTTAGTGGATTTGGTAAATGATCCAAAAGAAATTATTAATAAAGTTAAAGAAAAAAACATTCCAGTAATTTTTGCTAGTAAGCGAATACTTAAAATAGATGAAAACATTGTTGAATCCTATGATAAGGCATATTATATCTTACCAGATTCAGAGCAGGGAGAAAGATTGCAAGGAAAAATGATATCCGATATATGGAATAAAAATAAAAGCGCTATAGATACAAATAAGGATGACGTTATCCAATATGTTGTGTTACAAGGTGGAGTTAGTAGTACGGGAACCAATGATAGAACTAAATACTCTATTATGACAATTAAAGATACGGGAATAAAAGTAGAACAACTCGCATCAGAATTTTGCAATTGGGATGAAGATTTGGCAAGGGAGAAAACAGAAGGTTTGTTTGTACATTATGACGGTAGAATTGAAATTATAATTGCTAATAATGATGTTATGGCTGTAGGTGCTGTAAAAGCACTACAAAAATATGGATATAATAAAGGTGATAATACAAAAACTATACCAGTTGTTGGAATGGATGCAATACCAAAATCATTAGATTTCATAAAAAAAGGGTATATGTTAGGAACTGTTTTACAGTATCCTGATGTTATGGCAGAAACATTTTATAAAATTGTAATACACCTGATTAGTAAAACACGTCTTGATTGTACACAAGAATACAAATGTGATGAAAGTGGAAGAATTATTCAATTACCATTTAAAGAATATGTGCGCTAAGGTTAATAATATATTCAAAACATAAGTTTAATCTAATGAACAATACTATAAAACTGCGTAAAGTTTTATAGTAGTTACTGATAACTAATTCAAAATAAAAATAATATTTTATTTACAAGTTAGGATTAGATTATCTTAAAGAAATTTATACAATATGTTTTAAAGAGCTTAGAAAAACCTAAGTTCTTTTTTTGTTTAAAATAGAATAGATAGGGGCATATCATTTTATTTTATAGTTATAGTTTTATATTTTTAATATTTTATTTTTAATGTTATATTTTTATTTTGAAACTTTCTTTCTAAGGTTCGAAGATTTACTTCATAGGTTGGAAAATTATTTTCATACGTAGTAAAAGTTTTTTCAGAGGTAAGAAAAAATCTGCTTACAACTCATAGAATACACGACATAATGATTAATATAAATGAAAGGAAGTGAAAAAATGTTACTCTATGACTTAGAAGCAGAAAGACAGAAAAAAAAGAAAGATTATACCAAAGAAACTTTTTACACACCAGTAACAAATAAATTTATGAGAAAAAGTAAATTAAGCTTGCAAGAGAAAGCGTTTTATATTTATCTCAGAGGATTTGGAGAAAAGTGTTTTCAGGGTCAAGAGATTATTTGCAATGAATTAGGCATAACAAGACCTACATTAAGAAAATTAATAATCTCTTTAGAAGAAAAGAAATATATATATGTACAACGTAAATATGGTACAAAAACAAAAGAGAAAGCTACACCAATCATTCACACTATACCACTAGACACGAATGACGAAAGCAAGCCTTCTCAATATGTTGATAGTCTCTTGGATTATTTGAAAAGTACATATCCAAGTGATTACTAAAATTATAATTTAATTTGCGAAGTAAATCAATGGCTAGTATCAAATAAGATACTGGCTTTTTTTATATGGAATTAATTACATATCGCTCGAAAGTTTACTCTAGAAATAACAATTATAAAATATAACCACAAAAGATAATCAGAAGGTTTTTAGCTAGAAAACTTCAAAAATAAATTTTTGGAGGAAAAATAAAATGGAAATATTACAAACTACAAATAAAATTGAAATATATAATGATGGAATTTTAATAATTGAAGGTATAAGTTTAGAAGAAATTAAAGAAATATCCACTACATTACTTAAAAATAATAATGATCTTTGGGAAGTTGAATTACTAAATAGAATTTTATATACTGTTAATATCAGCCTTTCCACACAGGAGGTTGCATAACATGAAAATAGCATTATACGTAAGAGTGTCAACAGAAGAGCAAGAAAGTTCACTTATAAATCAAAAGGAATATATAAAATCCTTATATCCAGATGATGAAATTATAGTATATCAAGATTTTGGCATTAGTGGAACAAAGATAACAGGACGAGATAGCTTCATTCAAATGATGATAGATGCGGGATTAAAGCAACATTTTATCACTAAGAAAAAATTTATTTTTGTTGCAGATGAAAACAAAGATCCTATTTTTGATAAAATCGTTACTAAATCGGTTACTAGATTTGCAAGAAATACTGATATATTAGCTATTTGGAAAGAGCTAGAGCAAAAAGGTGTTTATGTTCATTTTACAGATATAAACAAAGATACTTCAAGCAAAACAGATAGCTTTGTATTAAATTTATCATTAACATTAGGACAAGAAGAAAGTGCAAATATTAGTGAAAGAACTAAATTTGGTAATATGGCTACTGCAAAAGCTAATAAAATAAGAAATAATTCTTTATATGGCTACACTTTTATTAGAGAAAGTAATTCATTAATTATCAAAGAAGATGAAGCTGACGTTGTTAGAAGAATGTTTGAGCTATGTATTCAAGGAAATGGATATGTTAAAATTTCTGAAATACTTGCTAGTGAAGGGATATTTAATAATGATGGACAACCATTTGCTATGTCTACTATAAAAAATATGATACATAATAAGAAATACGCTGGATTTAATGTTCGAAATCAATGGCAGAGTAAAAATTTATTTTCTGAAAATCATACTAATGTAAGAACAAAAAAAGAAAATTGGATTATTCAAAAGAATGATAGAATTGAACCTATAATTAGTGAGGAAACTTGGAATTTAGCTCATGAACAAATTAATAAAAGGCTACTTCATCAAAATACTGGTGGAACAACAGAGAAAAGAGATACACAAGGGAAACTTATTTGTAATTGTTGTGGTAAAAGCTTTTATATTTGTCATAGTAGAAAAAAAGGTAGTGCAATAAATTCACATCCATATTATATATGTGCTACAAAGAAAAAAGAGGGAAAAAGTGTTTGTGATAATGATAATATCAAACTAAATAAAGTAGATTTATTTATAGATAATCTATGCAAGAATTATTATAAAAATATTAGATTAAGTAATAAAGCTAGATTGGTCAAGCTGCAATATGAATTAAAGCAAGCTAAAACAAAATCTGTAGTTGATATTAATAAACAAATTGATGATATTATGGCTAATATTGTGAAGATTGAAGAACAACTAAGCAAATTAATTGATAATTTTTTAGAGTGTTCTGATGTTATGAAAAAGGTAATTGATAAGAAAATAAAAGTTTTAGAAGCCAGCATTGAACAAAATAATAATGAGTTATTAAAACTTGAGAGAACTAAAAATAATATTAATAGTGATAAATTAGAAATAGAAAACAAAATTAAAGAGATTAAAAATGAATTAAAAGCACTTGATACAGCAGAACTAACTAGAGATCAGTTGATGGATAAGGTTAAGTTCATAAAAATTGATAAGGGAAATAAATTCATTGTTGAATATTGTTAATTTTTTTTGCTATTTTTGTGTGGAACTTATGAAGATGGACTATCTGAAAATAAGTTTAAAACGTGTGGAAAGGTATATGAGGATTGGACAACTAAGATAATATAGTCAGTTAATAAAAAATGTAGTCAGTTTATTAAAACTGGCTATTTTTTTATGTTTCAACATACATTTCTCTATAAAAATCTATCAATGATTCTATTTTTATAGGCTTTATCTAGATTATCTGCTAATTTATAGAAAACATAATATAAGCATAATTAATAGTAACCTCTCTTTTCATTAGTATACTCTTCTACTATAATAATATTTAAGAGATAAAAACACAGTTTCTGTTGGTAGTCAGAACCTATATTATAATATAGCAGTAACCTGCCCTCCTGGGGTTGTCCATTCTCTGTGAATTTATATACTACAGGAGGATTTAATTATGATAACAATAATTAAATTAACAGTTCTTTTTGATGATCCATTTTGGATTGGTGTCTTTGAAAGTATTGAAAACGGCGAATATAAGGTATGCAAAGTTACCTTCGGCTCAGAGCCAAAAGACGAGGAAGTTTACGAGCTCATACTGAAAAAATTCTATCGTCTAAATTTTAGTTTGCCAGTATTGTCTGATGACTTTAAATCACCAGCAAAACCTAATCCTAAAAGGCTTCAACGAAGTATTAGAAAAGAGGTTAATGTTAAAGGCATAGGAACCAAAGCCCAAATAGCAATACAATTACAGCATGAACAAAGCAAAATTGTACGCAAACAAAAATCAAAAGAACAAAAGGAGCAAGAAGAACAAAGAAAGTTCGAGTTAAGAAAAAAGAAAAAGCTTGAAAAGCATAAAGGACATTAATAATAAAAGTTCTTTATGTAAATCATATGTCTTAACTATATGTTATGAATTTTTTCCTATCTAAAATGCTCAGAAATAACAAGTTAAAAATGCTATTAACACTTTAATACTAATAAAAATATCTTTTTGATAAATATATTTATTTCATTATAGTATTGCAGCATTATCTTAACTTGTTATTTTTTTATTATTCCTTATCTCTAGAGTTGCCTTTTAATTTACAAAACTTATTGTCTTAAAACTCTTACTTGACATAAAATGCTAACATGTTATCATAAAACTATTAGCTAAAAGCAATATACATATAAAGGGGATATTACAAAAATGATGACACTTGATAAATTTGAAGAAGCATATGAAATCGTGCAAAAGGTAATCTTAAAAACCAAGTTAGTATTTAGCGACTATTATTCAGATATTACAGGAAATAAAGTCTACTTTAAGCCTGAAAATATGCAAAAAACAGGGGCGTATAAAATCAGAGGGGCATACTATAAAATTAGCACGCTTTCAGAAGAAGATAGAAACAAAGGTCTTGTGACAGCTTCTGCTGGCAATCATGCTCAAGGGGTAGCTTATGCTGCCAAAGCCTATAACACAAAAGCAATAATTGTAATGCCAACCACTACTCCTCTAATGAAAGTTAATCGTACAAAAGCCTATGGAGCAGAAGTTATTTTACATGGAGATGTTTATGATGAGGCTTGCAATTACGCTTTAAAACTTGCTGAAGAAGAAGGTTATACTTTTATTCATCCTTTTGATGACTTAGACGTAGCAACTGGTCAGGGCTCAATAGCAATGGAGATCATAAAAGAATTGCCAACTGTTGATATAATCTTAGTTCCAATAGGTGGCGGCGGACTTGCTACAGGTGTTTCTACACTTGCAAAACTTCTAAACCCTAATATAAGAGTTATAGGGGTAGAGCCTGCTGGCGCAAACTGCATGCAAGTTTCTTTAAAGAATGGAGATGTAACTACTCTTCCTTCAGTAGATACAATAGCCGATGGTACTGCCGTTAAAACCCCTGGTTCTAAGATTTTTCCATATATACAACAAAATCTAGATGATATCATAACCATTGAAGATCACGAACTTATAGGAGCATTCCTAGATATGCTCGAAAATCACAAAATGCTTGCTGAAAACTCAGGCTTATTAACAGTAGCAGCTTTAAAACATTTAGATGTAAAAGATAAAAAGATTGTATCAATTATAAGCGGTGGTAATATGGATGTAATTACCTTTGCATCCCTAGTGCAGCATGGTTTAATAGAAAGAGAACGTATTTGTACAGTTTCTGTTTTACTTCCAGATAAACCTGGAGAGTTAACCAATGTATCTAAGGTAATTGCAGAAGCTCATGGTAATATAATCAAACTTGATCACAATCAATTTGTAAGCATTAATCGTAACAGTGCAGTTGAACTTGATATCACAATGGAAACCTTCGGACATGATCACAAAGAAGCAATCATTAGAGCTCTCAAAGATAACGGATATGATCCTAAAGTTATTCAACCTAAAATGATTTATCAATAAAATTCACAGAAATTACAGATGACTGTGGTTGAGTCATGGATTTCACACATCCGTTCTTTAAATCTGACATTATAATTTTCTAAAGAATAAAAAACATTTAAAGAATACATTCTTTAAATGTTTTTTATTATATTAAGTATTTCTTTTCAGCCTCAATTACTTTATGAATAACATCTATACTTCTCAATATATCATTACTTATATTTAGCGAATGATCGGCCCCTTCTATTTCAATCATCTCTACACCATTAATTCTTTTTATTTCTTCAATAGATTCTTTATTTATTAACGGATCGTCCGTTCCAGTTATCACCAATGACTTTTCCTTTATTCCAACTTTTAAAGTATTATCTATAGGAGTTAAGTAAATATGCTTAACTTCATAACCACTAATCTCATCACAAAGCAGAGTATGTACAATAGTTCCTATGCTTTTAGATATGAATACTATCTTGGTGTAATTACCTTTTAATGCTGATTTAAAGATACATATAGATTCGTTTATTAAGTGCTTAAGCTCCTTTTCTACAAGCAAGTTTTTTCTTGCAATTTGAAAACCATATTCTAAAGAAAGAACATCATAACCTAACTCTAAAGCTAATTTCTTCGAATAATCTAAAAGAGGCCTATCTAAGGTATAGCCAATTCCTGGCATCAAAACAGCTAGTGTCGTACTAGATTGGCTTATTACTTTACTTTCTAAATTAACTCCCCAATAAGAACCTATTAATCCTCCACTCATAATTTTAGTGTTCCTTTCTCAATCTTAATTAAATTCAATTCTCCTTGATTTCTTCTAAAACACTCTTAACATCAACCAATTCCTTACATATTTTAAACGCTAGCTTCTTTGTCTTATCATCTAATATCTTCATATCTGGAACATGAACCCCTGTCATACTCGCTGCATGGGCGGCTGTTATTCCAGCATCCGAATCTTCAACAACTAAGCAGTTGTGTGGTTTAACATTCAGCCCTTCCGCTGCTCTTAAAAATATTTCTGGATCAGGTTTAGAATTTTCAACTTGATCTCCACAAACTATATAATTAACTTTTTCCTTTATTTTTGCTCTTTCCAATAATTCAAGCGCCCTTTGTCTTCTTGTTGAAGTAGCCACTGCTATTTTATAATTTTCACTATTTAGATAATCTAATAATTCATGTACTCCAGGCTTAATTTTAACACCATTTTTATCAGTAAATTCCAATGCTAATTTAGATTTTTTCTTATATATCTCATCGAAAGGAAAGTCTTTTCCAAACTCCTCTTGCAACGCCTCTTTTATCCCCTCAACATTTCTTCCTATGAATTTTACGTAAATTTCTTCATCCATTTCATACTCATAATCCTTCAAAACTTCTTGATAACACTTGAGCGATATTCTTTCTGAATCTATTAATACGCCATCCATATCAAATATTACTGCATCCACCTTTTTCATACGTATCTTCTCCTTTTTATAAATTACTACTCACACTTGTCTATAATAATTAATAAATGCCTTTTTAAATTTACTAAAACTTAAAAAGACACACTTTATTTAATACTACTTAAAAATTATGTACTGCTATTCTTTATATATAAAATTTCTTACTCTTTCCAGTAGCATGCTTAAAGCAACTGCATTACAACCACCCTCTGGAATTATTATGTCCGCCCTTCTCTTACTTGGATCAACGAACTCCTCATGCATAGGTTTCACTGTGCCTAAATATTGATTGATCACAGAGTCTAAATCTCTTCCTCTTTCTTTTACATCTCTTAACAATCTTCTTATTATTCTAACATCACCAGCTGTATCTACAAAAACTTTAATATCCATCAAATCGCAAAGTTCTTCATTTTCAAATATTAATATACCTTCAACTATTACAACTTTAGCTGGTTTTACTTCTACAGTTTCGTTTAATCTTGTATGTTCAACAAAAGAATATACCGGATGATATATGGTATTTCCCGCTTTTAATTGTCTAAGCTGTTCTATTAGTAGATCTGTATCAAAAGAATTAGGATGATCATAGTTAAGTTTTTTTCTTTCTTCCAAAGAAATTCCCTCATTAGATTTATAATAGTAATCATGACAAAGAATTACTATATCATCACTAAAAGCTTCTCTTATATTTTGAGCCAACGTAGTTTTACCTGATCCGCTTCCTCCAGCTATACCTATTATCATTATATCTTGCATTTTTTCCTCCATAAGTAATCTAATATAATTATACTTATAATTAATTTTAATAAATACATATTACTACACTCATTAGATTTTATTACAAAATAAAAAAAAAGACAACTCCTATAACTGCGATTTCAAATCATATAATACAGTCAATAGAAGTTTACTTTTTACTAAATTTATTATAAATGATAGCTCATTACAATACATTTTTTTGTAGTGGCGATGACTTTTTATATAAATATACTGTAAGATTTTTATTTTCTTTATTAACATTTTTTAGGACAACGGCATTTTCGTTAATGTTTTCATTATCTCCATCGTCAAAGAACTCAATTGCTTTGTTAACTCTCTTAATCTCTCTATCACCATTTTTATAAAGCACAGAAAATTTTTCATTAAAACTTCTATAATAATTATTTGCTCTCTTATTTTTATACTCATCTCTATTATATATTTCACATTTTATATTATTATCATTTTCAAAGAAAGTAATTTCATTATTATCTATTATAAGTTCTTCTTTGTTATCTGTATTTGTTTTATCCTTGACAGTTATACTTTTTAAAGCAAATTCAATATTTGTTACTAAAGCTTCGTATTTATCCAACATACTTACCAATTGTTCATACTCAACAATATCTTCTCCATATTTAACTTTAAAATCATTTAACATATCATCCACTTTACCTTTATTATATATCCCTTTAAAAGATAAATCCTTCGCAATTTCATTTACTATATTATTTATGCTTTTATACTTTATAAACTGTAACATTCTAATGATAAAAAACATAGATAATATACAACAAGGCACTGATATTATCGGAAAATCGATTAACAAAGCTCCAAGAAATATTAAAAATATAAAGTTTCTGCTTGCATCTTTATATACTCCAATTCCCTCCAACAACTCGGGATTATAAGCCAAAATCTTATCAGCAAGCAAATTCTTATTTTTCCGTTTTATTTTTCTTTCACTTTTTATAACTTTTTTATTATGAATCCCCACGCCAGCAACCCCCTCTTTTCTGTAATCATTTCCTTAATTTTACATCACATATTATTTATTATCAAGTTGTTGTTTCACTCATGCTTCTATATTTTTTTACATTTTTTACATTTATTTTATTTTTTGTATTATTATTACTTGTCATAATTTCTTTAAATATGTATTTTTCAATTTATTATTTACATTTAATTGTCATATAAATTTTTACACAACATAGTTATCAAGGAATTAGTATTACATTTTAAAAACTGCAAATATTATTGACATAGAATAATAGATATGATATATTTAAGTTTTATTTTTTTTAATAATGTGTTATAATAATAGAACAACCATTTAAGGAGGTGTGTTTTTTGTTTTTGATAGGAGATAAAGTTGTTTATCCAATGCAAGGCATAGGCACTGTTGAAAGAATAGAAAATAAGATTTTTTCAGGAAATACCAAGGAATACATAATCGTAAAGATCATGTCAAATAATTTAGAAATTATGATTCCAAGTGATAAGGCATCTAACTCAAATTTACGAAAAGTTTGTGATAACTCTACCTTAGATCATATATTACTCACTCTTGAAAATAAAAGTAGTGAATTTGAACTTGCATCATCCAAGGAAAGATATCAGGCTAATGCAAAAAAAATAAGATCTGGATTACTTAAAGATAGTGCAGAAGTAGTTTACGATCTGATTCTTATGAATAAGAAAAAATCACTTAGTTCAAGTGAAAAACAATTATTTAATACTGCTTACAAATTTTTAGTTGAAGAAGTTTCAGTTATAAAAAATATTAGCGAAGTTGAAGCTACAAATTTTTTAAATTTGAATCTTAACTAAGTTTTTGTTTACATTAACTATTACAAAATAATTTATATACCGAAAATAGATTTGAATAAACCTGCTAAATAATATAGGTATAATTAATATATTATTTAGCAGGTTTATTTATTTTCTATTTAATTAATAATATAACCAATATTGTTATTATTTTTTCTACAGCTTACGAATAATATTGTACCACTTAGCAAAAAATTAATATGTAAATTTATTGTTTAAGGGAGGTTTTTATTATGCCAAAAGATAGTCAACCTGATAACAAACATGCTAGAATGGAAAAATGCAATCATCAAACTCCTATAACTCAAGAAAATATGAACCACAATCCAAACAGAAAAAGACATTCAGTTAAAAGAGAAGGGGTTCAAAATGACCATATAAATTAGTGTATGGTTTGTCAATTAATAATATCCTATATATACCACAAAAACATTAATTATACTAATATATAATAAAAAAGCTATAAGAATAATATCTTATAGCTTATCTTTGCAAACAGAAACTATCTTCTGTTGTTTTGTTGCTTTCTAGCTCTTCTACAATCTGCACATCTTACAGGATCATTTTCGAATCCTTTTTCTTTGTAGAATTCTTGTTCTCCAACTGTGAATATAAATTCTTTTCCACAATCTTTACATACTAATGTTTTATCTTCCATTTTCAATTCCTCCAAATTTAAAGACTTAGTTAAATAATACTTTCTCATAAGGAGAAATTTTAATATAATTAAATCTTTGATATATTTTTTATTCCCTTTAGGAACTATTTTAGTATATCATAGCTCCCTTTTAATTGCAATACTTAATTTTAATTATTTTCTTCCTATTCCTTTTTCTGTTTCTCACTGTTACCAAAAGAAAGATTACTAAATGAATTAGTTATAATATATCTATTATCTCCAACTTTAATAAACTTCATTTCCACTGAGTCGTTAACCTGAGTTAATGCAACCTCTCTAGATGTCTCCGTTGAAACCGAGAAAATATTCTCATTATTTTTTAACTTAATGTCATAAATACTCGTACCTTCTTTAATAACTAGACCTATCCTCTCTACTTCTCCTCTTATAACTTCTTCCTGGTTTCCACTTTCGAGAGAAATGTTAGTATTGGTTAATCCCTCTAAATATTTATTTAGAGTAGCTTGAAGAGTATCTCCAACTCCTACAGTGTTATATTTTTTTACATTCACCATAGCATATTGCTTAACTAATCCATTGGAATCTTTCAGCGTCATAAAATATGTCGGCTCATTTTGTATGTTGATCAGATATGGAAAAGTAGCTTTGTACCCATACTGTTGTACCTTTCCTTCTGCTGATCTCATGCTTGCTTCTTCTGTAGCACCAGCAGTTTTATACATTTTAGTTTCTCCTGTCCTTGTATTAGTAAGCATAAATCCTACAAGTGATTCATCACTTCCTACTGAAGTTATACCTGTATAATAGTAGCATACGCCCTTATTGTATATAATGTTCATACCATCCGTTGTTGTCTTAAGCTTATCTTTATCCGTAAAATTCAAAACACCATGAACTAATTCTCCCCATTTGTTAATATACCTATTAATATATTTCATTGGCTGTATTCTATCTACCCATTCTGGTAGATTATCAGTATTATAAATAGTTGATTCACCTGTCTGAGCATCCATTACTAATGCACCTATGGCCTTCTCTTCTGTAATGCCCACGCCAGTATCATATCTTGTAATGACCCAATATGGTCTGCCGCTATCATCTAATTCAAAAGTATAATCTGTGTGCCCTGCTTTCATATCTCTAAAGTAAGCCGCTCTATTTAAATCACTAAGAAAATATGCAGAATTTAAATATTTAAGCCTAATATCTTTTCCATCAAGCTGCGTAACCAACTCTACATCATTTTGATTTGTAGCACTTACCTTAATATACCCTATTGTTCCCTCTCTATTACTAATCCATTTAAGAAAAGAAGAATGCTCAAGTGGTCCAACATAACACAGTTGACCATTTACACTTTGTAATGTCAATTGACCAACACTCACTTGACTCCCGAGACTCGTAATTTCACCTAATTTCTTATCAGCTAACTTATATGCAAGTTCTTTATCAATAATAGGCAACTGATTTATATCAATATATTCTATTTGGCTAGAAAAATCCATTTCTTCTATATTTCCTATTAGATTTCTATGAGCATTATAGCTAATTAATGGACTATATATGATAATTGCAACAACATATAACAATGCAACAATAATTGCCGTAGATATATATTTTTTATTTCTAATTAATACTCCATATACCAGTGTACACGCCACAAATATCCCTGTTATTGTTAAAACATTAAGACTTAAATCTAAAACCATAGAACTACTAAAAATTAAAATTAGTCCTATAATTAAGTATGCGCTTAATAATATCTTTAAATATCTAATTAAATCCCTATTATTACCCATCTTTTTCCTCCACATTATATTTTATTTCTTTTGCTTAAATTATAACATAAAGAACTGAATTAAAAAGCCTCTGTATTTATGAAGCTATATAAATACAGAGGTTCATATATTATTAAAAGGTAATATTTCTAATAACATAGCATATAAAGTGTGGAAACTATATTACTTGAATAATTAGATATGCAATAGCAAATTATTCCTCGCACTCTAGAAACATTCCTTTTGGGGGCAAATAGTTTAAATTCTTATTTCTCACTGCCTATAACAATCAAAAAGAGATAAATAAAGTCCCATTAATTGTTTGAAACCCCATTATCTCCAACCTATTAAACACATTAATATAGTAACAAATATCAATTTTATATTCAACATTTGTTTAAAATTCTTAAAAAAAGTAAGTAAAAATATCTTTTTACTATATTATCTTAACTTTTTTTCACATATACTTACATTATAAAAGAAATATTTCATAAGCATATATATGTTGCAATTTACAATGTACAATGTATAATTCACAATTACTGTTAAATTTCTTGTAATATTTTTAGGATTATGATAAAGGATTATTTTTGCAATATATATTAAAATCTATACTTTTAATTATATATATCCGAAAATTCTATATT
>NZ_JBJIAB010000022.1:0-94073 GCF_045310795.1 Candidatus Clostridium helianthi | reverse complement strand
TGAAGTTTTGAATTTGTTAAGAACAGCTTAACGAGCCATGCAAAGCATGTTTCATATAATTTTATGAATAATTCAGGTTATATTTTAAAATATAAATAAATAATCATTATATTGATTTCTTTTCAATTTTACTTTCTTCAAGTTCCATCAAGAATGAAGGCTTTATGGTTAAGAACCCTTTTTCATTATTGCATATACCTGCCCAATCTAAAATTGCATAAATTACACATTGTATACATAGTAACTATATTTTAACATAAATAGTTGATGCTTATATAAAGTTTTATCAAAAAATCATTTTGCCCTCAAGCCCTCATATTTACTACAACTCATAACGCTGTTGCTTGTGCTCAGTATCACATTGCCTAGATGAAAAAGCTATCAAAGCACAGGTTTGTGCAGCCTTTAACAGACATGTTATGCTTGATCCTGCACACTGGAATAACTCAGCCTATTTCTATAAAGATGCTCCTGCAAATTACTTTGCAAAATTCTGGCATGATCATTCTTATGAAAACAAATCATATGGCTTCTGCTATGATGATGTTTTCGACTTCAGCAGCACATTGCATGTAGCTGACCCTAAGTATGCAATAATTAATGTAGGTTGGTAATAAATTAAATAAATTAGACCATAAGATTTGTAAAAAGATGCTGTATCAAAATTTGATGCAGCATCTTTTTTATTTTCTTAACTACTTTCATCAAACTAAAATACTTTATATTACATGCAAATTCAAAAAAATGAGCCAAGATAATCTTAGCTCATTCTTTTACATAAAACTACAACTCCCTTTATCTATTATTGAATTTGCCATAAAGCTGGTACAGCACTTGGTTCCCAACCTACTAATGAAGTGTGAGCCTGAATACATTTATAAGTACCGCCATTGTAAGTTACAATATCTCCAACTTTGTATGCATGACTTGCAACCCATGCATTGTTAGATTCAGAATCTGATACAGTTACTGTAACTTTGTTAGAGTTAACAGAATTTGTACTATCATATAGAACCACTGTATAATCATAGCTTCCCTTAGCCTTATTAGTAATAGCATAAGAAATGCTAACTTCGCCTACACCTGAAGTTAAAGCTCCCGTAGAAGCAACTGTTGTTCCTTCATATATCTTGTAGCTTGTTGCAGTATTATTTTTTGGAACTACAGCCGTTAAAGTATATGCTCCATTATTTACTGCACTAGCAGATAATATTGCTGGTTGTAATGTGTTATCTACTGCTTTTGGAACTGTTACAGTTACTTGATTTGAAGTAACTGTATTGCTTCCATCACTTAATTCAGCTTTGTAGATGTATGCCCCTGGAGCTTTTGATATGGCATTATAGTTAAGCGTCTTAGCAGGTTGTCCAGCTGTTAAATTTCCTGAAGCTACTACTGTTGTTCCCTCATAAATTTTATACGAAGTTGCAGTATTATAAGCTGGAACTTCTGCAGATATAGAATAGCTTCCATTAATAACTTCTGAAGAACTTAGTACTGCTGCATTAAGTTTATTTACAGGTGGAGTTAAATTATTAAAATAACCTCTAAAATAATTAGACCAATTAAAGTTTGTATATTGATCCCAATTTATTGACCAAGTCATAAGACCTCTTAAATTAGGATATTTATTGTTAATCTTATAACTTCCAACTGTTCCACCATTGATTAATCCATCTAAAGCACTTTGTACCTCAGCATTTGAAACATATCCATTTCCAGCAGAATTACAACATGGAACACCAATAACTACTTGATCTTGTCTTAATGCTGGGAAGAAATAATTAGAATCATTATTTACATTAAAACCTGTTAAAAGCATATCTGCTAAAGAAGCATAGAATTCTCCACTTCCCATTGATTGAGCTTTACCATTAATGTCATTTATTGAACCTGAATTATAATATTGCACTTGAAGCCAGTTCAACTCATCTCTAAGTCCGTAGATTACTGGTAAAAATGATCCAGCTCTGTTATCTACATATGAATTTAATCCGCCATAGTACGTATGTCCTAGTTGTACAAAGAATGTTTCAGGTGCCATAGTTAATACGAATTTACTACCATACTTAGCCTTTAATTGTTTTAAAGCACTAATTGTATTAACTATAACAGGTGTTGTTGGATTTTTAAAATCTTTGTCCCCTGCATTTAAATATAGCGAATGTCCTTCAAAATCTACATCTAATCCATCCAATCCATACTTATCAATAATAGTACTTACAGAATTAACAAAGGTATTAACAGATGTGGAACTTGTTAGTTGAACCTCCCCATTTTGTCCTCCAATAGATAACAATACTTTTTTTCCTTTACTTTGAAGATATTGAACATCACTTTTAAACTCAGTATCTGTTTCATTATATGGGGTGAACTTTATATCCCCGGAAGTAACAGATGTTGGTTCTCCAAATGAAAGGTTAATGACATCAAAGTTTGATGAAACGTCCTTGAGTTTAATGTCTCCTGACCCATTATTAAAATTGTGCCAGTAACCAACTAGTACATGATTTGGAATACTACTGGTTGTTACCGCAGATGCACTATTTGAATTACCTAATAATACTCCTGTAACCATAAGGCTTGCCATAGCCATGACTGAAACTACCTTTTTAAAAAACTTGTTTTTACTCAATACTTTTCTCTCCCTCACTTTAAGATTTTATTTATTTTGCCAAAAATATCAGTAAACTGGAACCCTTTTATAAAACATTTAATTTCCCTATTAATATGCATATTGCGATTAGAGCATATGAAGGAAGCATAATGATACATAATCTACTATAATACTAGCCATTCACAGTTAAATCTAAAAAAGATGACTCCTGTAAAGTACAGAAATCATCTTCTAGAAGCTGCATTGCCCCTTTTTATAGAGATCTATTTTAAGGTTTATGCTTTCTCTTTTACATACATTTAATCTATTAATATTTATCCATTACTATACGTAACTTAAAATATTAATCTACAGTATCTTTAAATGTAACAACTTGATTTCTATAACTATCAACCTTAGCCTTTACTTGATTAGTTGTAAGTGCTGTATTCTTTTCATGGAATACCAAGTCTACATATTCTGCATTTATATTAATACCCATAAAGCAGGAACATTTGATGGTTCCCATCCTACCAATGAAGTATGAGCTTGAATGCATTTATAATTCTTACCATTATAAGAAACTATATCTCCAACTTTATATGAAGTATTAGGAGCCCAGCTTCCAGTCGTAGGATTGCTTGAAGCCTTAGTAGTGGCACTGATAGAATTACTCCAACTGCTTGTTCCATTAGCATTCTTAGCTCTAATAGCATAAGTATGTGTTGAATTTTCAGTTAAACCACTATTAACATAAGGTGATGTTACATTACTAATAATGTTATTATCAACTTTTAAATCATAGCCTGTTGCACCTGATGATGCGTTCCAAGACACATTAATACTAGATTGATTGCTAGCAGCTGCAGACAATCCACTTGGAACAGCTGGTGCTGTAGGTGCTGGTGTTGGATTATTATCCCCGTGCTGATATACACGAACATAATCTACATACATTTTAGCAGGGAATGGAGTTGATCCATCAGGATTACCTGGCCAATTTCCTCCAATTGCTAGATTAAATAATATAAAGAATGGTTTATGAAATGCTTCAGTACCATTAATATTATTTGCTATGTTAGCTTCTAAATATTGTGTTCCATCTACAAACCATTTTATTGATGAAGCGTCCCATTCAATTGAATATACATGATATTGAGTTACATCGATATTAGGTGAAGCAGCTCCATACTGTGCATGCGTATTGTTATCAGTGCTATCCCAATGTATAATTGCACTTTCATTATTTATATGTTCCATAATGTCTATTTCACCACATTTTGGCCAACTAACTTGAGAAATGTTTTCTCCTAACATCCAAAATGCAGGCCATACACCTTGTCCAGCTGGTAACTTCATTCTTGCCTCTACTTTTCCATAAGTCCAGTTTTTTAATCCTTGGCTTTTTAAGCGAGCAGAAGTATAATTCATCCCATTGTAATTTTCTTTTCTTGCTTCTATAACAAGATTTCCATTTTCAATTCTTGCATTTTCAGAACGATTGGTATAATATTCAAGTTCATTATTACCCCAACCGTCTCCGCCAGTTTCATATTTCCAATTTGATGTATTTATACTTGTCCCATTAAATTCATCACTCCATGCAAGATTCCATCCTGTATCAGCTTTCGCTGTAACTGTTGGAATAAATGATGAAACCATAAGTGAAGAAATAACTAATGACATAATTAGTTGTTTTTTTCTTTTCATAAAAATTCCCCCTATACCTCTATTTATTATTATTATTAGTAGTATTATTAGTAGTTTACTCCCCCCTTATTTACATAAATATTTTATTAAACTTTGTTACCTTTTTGCTGAACTTTTTTCATATCACCTCCTAAATTAATTACTTTTAACGTACACTATATTATACGTAAAAAGATTCTATTTAAGCGGGATAAATTATAAATTAGAACAAATTATACATTTATTGTATAATCGAATGCATGAAAGGTCATTATTCTTTCTGAGACACACTTGAATAAAATTGTTATTACTACAATTACCTATGCATTAGATCCATTAAAAAAATCTTGTATATATTCCTTTGAATACGTAAATTCTGTTTTAAATATTAAGCTTACTACAATTATGAATTTCCTATTTCTCTCAATGGTTCTTTTATGTACCTGAACCATTGACACTAATTCCTTTAACGGAATTGATTTATTTCGAATCAATTTTCCATATAAGTAATCATTATCACATAATTCTTTTGCAATTTTTATACACATAATAATAGAGTCCCTGTGTTTGGGAATTTCTTCTCCAATATCATATATGTTTATATTAAACTCACTCAACTTTTTTTGAAAGAATTCCATTTCATCCTGTGTTTCTATATTCTCATATTGATTAAATGAATTAGATCTTAAATATTTTTCCTCAAAATTAATTTCATCTTCATTTTCAAAATAAGTAAATGGATATGTTTTTTCTTCTTTTTCACTTTTTCTATAATAATCTATAATTCTACTTCTTATTATCATGTCACAGTAAGCGAAAAAGTTTTTTCCTTTATTTTCATCATAATTATCTAACGCCTCATTAAAAGCTATCATTCCTATACTAAATATATCGCTGTATCTTATATCTTCATATTTTTTTGATACTTTAGACACAGACTTACATATAAATGGTAAATACTCTTTTATCAATTTATCTTTTAATTTAACGTCACCGTTTCTAATTCTTTCTATGTATCCATATATTGATTTGTTATCTTTAGTATCATCATAAAATAGTTTACTATCTGACAATACTTTTCCCCCCTACATAATAAATACCTCTTTATACAAACTACCATAACTACAAAATATACCATTCTCATATACTTAACTTTGCTCTAATATATAGATTTTATAAATAATAAACCATAATTTATTACACTCCTCTCCTATTAAGTATTTATATTTTACAATATAAGTAATTATATTACATTTTATTACATTTGTATATATTGTTGTGGTTAAATTTAAATGTTTTACTAAAAAAAGTTAATTTTGTCCCACACAAAAATTACACTTTTCTCGTATTGAATATAGTACAATCATATATTCTATAAATTTCCTACAGTTTTATTTTTTTACAAAGTAATAGGCAATAAATATAGGCGTGAAATATTTTATTGTTTATTACGCAAGAGAAAATTCTCTATTACTGTTTTAAGGAGGTGAACAATTTATTATTAAAGTTGCTTTCCAAAAATTCCAATGATTATATGAGAGGGGTTGATGTGTTTTGAAACACGTAACATTAAAAAAATTTCTTGCTTTTTTTGTAGTCTTTCTACTTACATTCACGCAAATAACACTAATGCCTAAAGCAGCAGAAAAATCTGATAAAAAAATGTTGTCGTTTATTTTCCTAATTGGGGTACCTACAATGCAGCTCACAGCAGTATATCTGTTGATCAATTGCCTTGGGACAAGGTCACTGTAATCAACCATGCATTCTTTGAAGTGGATTCAAGCTTTAAACTCGCCACTACTGATTCTTATGCAGATTTTGATAAATCTTTCCCACATTCTGAAGGTTGGGATGCAGATAAACTTAGAGGACACATGGGCGAATATAAGTATTACAAATCTCAATACCCAAATGTAAAGGTGCTTATATCAGTAGGCGGATGGACAAGAGGTGCTAATTTCCATGCAATGGCATCAAGCTCTAGCTCTCGTGCTGTATTTATAAACAGTGTGGTAGATTTTCTAAAAAAATATCCTTTCATAGATGGAATTGATATCGACTGGGAATTCCCTGGTATTGATAGAAAAGCCGATCCAAACGACCAATTTGATAAAGGTTGCCCAGGTGGACCAGAGGACAAACAAAACTTTACTTCACTTCTTCGTGAAATACGTAAAGCTTACAATGATAATGGATTGTCTAATAAAATGCTTACAATAGCAGCACCATCTGGATATGATAAAGCACAATATACTGAACCTAACGTTTACGCTCAATACTTAGATTTTATAAACGTTATGACTTATGATATGCATGGGGCTTGGGAAACAACTACTAATCATCATGCTGCAATATATCCAAATCCTAATGATCCATCTGGAACTTCTCCTGTAGATATAAAAAATAAATATAATACTGATTCAGCAATGAAATTGTACAGGGATACTTATAATATACCTGCAAGCAAACTAAATGTTGGAACACCATTCTATTCAAGAGGATGGAAAAATGTTGTGAACAATGGTGGAAACCTCCCTGGATTATTTGCTTCTGCAAATGGTGCACCAGTAGGTACATGGGATAATGCACAATCTCCAGGTGGACAAAACCCTTATTTTAAAATGAAGGAATTGGAAAAAACATCAGGTTACGTAAAATATAGAGATCCATATGCTAAAGTTCCTTATCTATATAATGCATCACAAGGAATTATGTACACATATGAAGATGAAGAATCTCTTACAGAAAGATGTAATTATGTATTAAATAACGGTTATGGCGGAATGATTGCTTGGGAAGTTTCAGGAGATGACCCAAATGGATTCCCATTAACTACTTTAATGGCAAATAAACTTTCTGGCGGAAGTAATCCAACAACCCCAACTGACCCAACTGACCCAACAAATCCAACGGACCCAACAAATCCAACGGATCCAACAAATCCAACGGATCCAACAAACCCAAGTAATCCTGGTACTTCTTATCCTGCATGGGATAGTAGTAAAGCTTATGTAAATGGAGATATTGTTTCTTATAACAATAACAATTACAAAGCAAAATGGTGGACTCAAGGTGATAAACCTGGTGCTTCTGATGTTTGGGAATTAATTGGAGCCAATACACCAAGTAATCCAAGTAATCCGACTAATCCAAGTGATCCTGGTTCTTCTTATCCTGCATGGGATAGTAGTAAAGCTTATGTAAATGGAGATATTGTTTCTTATAACAACAACAATTACAAAGCAAAATGGTGGACTCAAGGTGATAAACCTGGTGCTTCTGATGTTTGGGAATTAATTGGAGCCGCTACACCAAGTAATCCAAAATACTAATTAAATAATAACATTTAAGTGGGAACGTATAATTTATATACATTTCAAAAATATATATAAGGAGTTGATGTATTATGAAATACATGAAATTAAAAAAGTTATTTGCTTTCGCTGTAGTATTTTCGTTTGCACTACCACAAATGTCAATGCTAGCCAAAGCAGCAACAACAAAAGCAGCCACAGTGATTGTCTCTGCATCTGTATCTTATGCTAATTGGGATGCCAACAAAGCTTATGTAAGTGGAGATACTGTTAATTATGAAGGTAAAAATTATAAAGCTAAATGGTGGACACAAGGTGATAAGCCCGGTTCAGCTGATGTTTGGGAATTGATTGGAACAGCACCATCTAACCCTAGTAATAATACTTATGCTGCTTGGGACAGTAGTAAGGCTTATGTATCTGGTGATATTGTTTCTTATCAGAACAGTAATTACAAAGCTAAATGGTGGACTCAAGGTGATAAGCCTGGTTCAGCTGATGTTTGGGAATTGATTGGAGCGGGACCTACAAATCCTACAAATCCGACTAACCCTACAAATCCAACTACCCCATCAGTATCAAAGCCTGCTGAGGCTCCAAATGATATATGGGGATATGCACTTAATGCTGATAACAAATTTGGTAAAAATGGAGACTTTGCTTTATTAATATGTGCTGTTATTAAAAAAGAATGTAATTATGGAGCAGGTTTAGGTGGTAGTCCATCTTCTGGAGACGGATTAATGCAAGTAGAACCAAACACTAGAAATGCTTATTCGAGTGAGTTCCAATCAACATATGGACATGCCTACAATCATAGTAATCTTCAAGACCAAGTATATATGGGATCAATGATCATAAATGATAATATTACGCAATTTGGTAATATATACAATGGTCTATTGCATTACAATGGAGGACCAAACTGGTATCCAGGAGCTACAGATTCATATGGCCGTCCAATTCTAGCCGATCAATATGCAAATGCAGTGTATGCGACATATAAAAGCTATGGTGGAAAAAACTAGTAGACAAAGTAAATTTACAAGTCCATTAGGATCAAAAGTATTTTAGAATTATATATAGCAACTGAGCAGAAAGTACAGTTAACTTATAAATTTAAAGAAACACCCTCTTTGAGAAAAGGGTGTTTCTTTAAATTTATGGGCTAAATGGGCTAAATGGTGGACAATTTGCAAATGTTACAATACCAAGTAGTGTAACAAAAATGAGTAATGCTATCTTTCTTAATTGCTTAAGTTTAGCAAAAAGAGCAAAGCAGAAAATTTAATTCCTACACTGCCCTATATATTGCATTTAAATTATTATTTTTTTAAATGAGCTCCATTTGTAGCAATAACTTCTTTATACCAATAAAAGCTCTTTTTCTTATATCTTTCTAGAGTTCCACTTCCATCATCATGCCTATCTACGTAGATAAATCCGTATCTCTTTTTAAGTTCAGCTGTTGATGCACTGACTAAATCTATGCATCCCCATGTAGTATATCCCATAACTTCAACACCATCTTCAATAGCTTCTCCTACTTGAACTAAGTGATCATTTAAGTAATTTATTCTATAATCATCATTTACAGTTTTATTTCCATTTTCATCAGTTATTAATTCGTCAACAGCTCCTAAACCATTTTCAACTATAAACAATGGTTTTTGATATCTGTCATAGAATAAGTTAAGCATGTATCTTAATCCTTCTGGATCTATTTGCCATCCCCAATCTGAAGCTTTCAAATACGGATTTGGTACTCCGCCAATGAGATTTCCTTTTCCCTTAATATTCTTTTCAGGATCTGCACTTGCACATGAGCTCATATAATAACTAAATGAAACAAAATCTACTGTATTCTTTAGTATTTCTTTATCACCAGGTTCCATTTTTATTTCTATGTTGTTTTCCTTAAAAAATCTATTCATATATCTTGGATATTCTCCCCTTACATGAACATCTCCAAAGAAAAGATTCTCCCTATCTGCTTCCATTGCCTTAAGTACATCACTTGGTTTTGGTGTTAATGGATAGTTTGGTACTCCAAGAATCATACAGCCAATTTTGAATTTTGGATTTATTTCATGACCAATTTTTACTGCAAGTGCACTTGCTACTAATTCATGATGCATAGCCTGATATAAATCCTGCTTGTTTAATTGTTCTTTTGGTGTCCATATTCCAGCACTCATATATGGGAAATGAGTTGCAGAATTTATTTCATTGAAAGTCAGCCAATATTTTACCTTATCTTTATATCTGTTAAATATTGTTCTTACATAGTTTTCGAAAAATCCTATTAGCTTTCTATTTACCCAGCCATCATAATTCTTAGCTAGTGCAAGTGGTGTCTCATAGTGAGAAATTGTAACTAGTGGCTCTATTCCATACTTAGCTAACTCATCAAATACATTATCATAAAATTGCAATCCCTTTTCATTTGGCTCTTTATCATCACCATTTGGAAATATTCTTGACCAAGCAATAGATAGTCTGAAAACTTTAAAGCCCATTTCTGCAAATAGCTTAATATCTTCTTTATATCTATGATAAAAATCAATTCCTATAAGTTTCATATTATCTTCTGTTGGTTCATCTGTTAAAGCTCCCATCACTCCTTTAGGTGCTATATCCTGAGTAGATAATCCTTTTCCATCTTCGTTATATGCACCTTCAAATTGGTTAGCAGCTGTAGCTCCTCCCCATAAAAATCCTTCTGGAAATTTAATTGACATAAATTTACCTCCTATGTTTTATAATTTATAATACTTATATTATTACTTTTATTAACTCATCTTTTTCTTTTACATCTTTATCTATTAGTGATAATACATCCTTGTAATCACTTGAATTAGTAACTAGAACTGGAGTTATTACTTCATATCCTTCTCTTTTTATTGCCTCAATATCAAATTCAACTAATAAGTCTCCTATTTTCACTTTATCTCCACTCTTAACATGAGCTGTAAAGTGCTTTCCACCTAATTTTACTGTATCTAATCCTATGTGTATCAAAATTTCTGTTCCGTCTTCAGCCGTAATTCCTATAGCATGTTTTGTTTCGAATAATGCTGAAATCACTCCATTAACTGGTGAAACTGCGATGCCTTTACTTGGTATTATAGCTGCACCTTTTCCCATTATTTCTTCTGAGAATGTTATATCATTTACTTGACTTAGTGAAACTGACTTTCCTTCAATTGGAGCTAAGATTATTGCTTCGCTTTTAGCTTCAGCTTTATCTAAGGCAGCTTCTTTAACTTCCATTTTGTTTTCGATTAAGCTTTCTTCACTTTCTTCATTTGCTGGATCATTAAATCCAATAATCCATGTTAATGCAAATGAACCTACAATTGCAATTGCTGCTGTTATTAAAGCATTAATAAAGTTTGAGCTGCCATTTGGATCAATAAACTGAACTATTGATATAAGTGCTGGTGTTGCAAAAACATAAACTTTTAAAGCTACAATTCCTGCATATAGACCTGCTATACCACTTGCTATCATACTTGCTATTAAAGGCTTTTTATATTTTATAGTTACACCATACATTGCTGGTTCTGTTACCCCTGCAAGTAAAGCTGAAATACTTGATGCGCTTGCAACTTGTTTTAAGTCTTTATTTTTAGACTTTAGTGATACTGCGAGTGCTGATGCTCCTTGTGCTAAATTTGATGGAAGCATTGCTACTAATAATAAGGTTTCATATCCTGGGTTTGCTAAAGCTGTTAATGCCATAGGCACAAATGCCCAATGCATTCCTGTCATAACTATAAGTGGCATAAACGCCGCCATTAAAGGTAATGCAATCCAATTTGCCTTATCTTGAATTGTATACATAACTGTTGATAAACCTTTACCCACTAAGAATCCAAGTGGTCCAATAACTATTATCGCAATTGGCATAGCTATAAGTAATATTAACATTGGTTTTAAGAAGTTCTTTGTAACCGCTGGTGTAATTTTATCTACAATTTCTTCTATATATTTCATTACCCAAGCCATTAGTATTACTGGAATAACTGAATATCCATAACTTGCTGTTGTAACTGGTAATCCTAAAAATGATACGGGTGACCCTGCACCAAGTAATTTTACAAAATCAGGATACACCATAACGCCTATTACTGCTGCAAAAGTGTATGGATTAATATTAAACTTTTTAGAAGTTGAGATTACAAGTATCATTGGCAAGAAATAAAACGTTGCATCTCCAAGTGCTGATAATATGGTATAAGTCTGGCTTGTATTTGATAAAAGTCCAATAGTTGTAAGTAACACCACTAGCACTTTTACCATACCTGCACCAATTATTGCTGGCATAGTAGCTGACATACTTCCAGATACTACATCTAACACTTTTGTAATTATATTTTGCTTTTCATTCGAGCCTTCAGTATTATTAGCACTATCACTAAAATTACCAAGCTTTAATACTTCTTTATAACACTTAGAAACTTCATTTCCTATAATTATTTGGTACTGACCGCCTTTTTTCATAACGCCCATTACACCTTTTATTTTTTTAACTTGATCATCATTTACAATACTTTCATCTTTTAGGGTGAATCTAAGTCTTGTCATACAGTGTATAACACTACTTACATTATTTACTCCACCTATTTTTTCTATTATTTCTTTTGCAACTATTGAATAATCCATAGTATAATCCTCCATTTAAAATTAAGTTATTTTTAGATTAACTTATCCATGAGCATGTAGCCGTTAACTCCACTGAAAAGTTAGAGTATTACGGATACTAGCTACCAAATAAATTTTTTGGAATTAATTTTAATGAAGTAAAGCCCGTAACACAGTTTTTCTGCTTACAGTAACTACCTTGCATTTATGTTTATTTTGTTTATAATTTTATAAAAAATATCTAAGAATCATAAAAGAGCGCTCATTTTACATTTCTCAGGTATAGATTGCATTACCAATTAACAATTCTTTTTATTCAGTTTGCTTTGTAACTCTGTTAATATGAACTGCTAAATACATCATTTCTTCATCAGTAAGCTCAGAATTAAATTCACTCTTTACGTATTTTTTAATTTTCTCTGCACATTTATATGCTTCTTTATATTTTTCTCTCATTATTTTTGAAAGGCTTGTATCCTCATCTTCAATTTCATTTCCTCTAAATATTCTTTGTGAAAAGAATTTTAAATGAGTAATAAACCTTTCATAATGAAGTGAATATTCATCCAATTCTAACTTATAATGAAATTTTACTATGTTTAAAATATTTTGAATCATATTAGTCATGCTCATAGTATCATCTATATTGCTAGAATTTAATTGAGCATTTACAATATGTAATGCGATATTAGCAGCCTCATCTTCTGGTAAATCAACATGTAGTCTTTTTTCAATTATTTGAAGAGCCTCTTTACCAATTAAAAACTCATGGTTATAAAATCTTTTTATCTCCCATAATAACGCATTTTTAAATTGTAATCCTTTATTAACTCTTTCCATTGCAAAACTTATATGATCTGTTAATAGAATATAAATATTATCATTAAGCTTCTTACCTAGAGAGTATCTTGCATAAGATACTATTTCATTAGTTGTTTGTATGACTTCTAAAGGAATATCTGATAACAATTCTATTAACTTATTTGAATAATTTTTGTCTTCAAGAGAATAAATCTTTTCTACTTTATCTTTATCAATAATTTCTCCAGGCTTTTTCTTAAATCCAAGTCCACATCCCATAACAAGAACTTCTTTATTGTTATTATCAAAAGATTGAACCAAATTGTTATTAATTACTTTCTCTATCTTCATAAATATTCCCCTTTGGCATAAGTTAATTAATTTAAAAGACACACTAGCTATTAGTAAATTGTAATTTAAAGTGCTTTATTTAAAGTAGCTTTTATTATTGTGACACAAAAAAGACCGTACCACAACAGATAATACTACTAAATACTATCTATAAAATGGTAAAGCCTGCATAACCAGTAACATTCCTCTTAATTTATGTTAAGGATATCATAAGATTCTTATCATGTCAATCGTTTTCTATGAATTATCAATAACTTCTATGTCTATTTTATTTTTGATTATTAGAATTCTTCTAATTTAATATTATTTCCAAAAGCATATCTTGAAGAATCAGATACGCTTTTAATTGTTTAATATAATAACCCGCTCCAATAAGTACCGCTGACCAGCCAGTAAATCCAAAAAAATACTCATTAAATGATTCATTGAATATAGCAATTTAACGGAAATAATTATATGTATCCCGCTATTTGTTCTCGCTTTAGTAATTGCCACAACTGCTCCGCCATATATGCTGCTGGATAAGGCATTGAATTTACAATCCACCATTCCATTACACCAACAGCAGCTGAAGCAACATATTGAGCCATTATCTTCTTGCTTATATTTTCATTGCTTCCAGTCATGTCAAGATGCTCTTCCATACTCTTAAGAGCCATTGTTAAAATACGTTCTCTAAAAGCAGGTATAGCCTTGTTAGTGAGCATATTTGAATAGAAAATGGCATGCTTTTCTAGATATTGAAACGTCTGAAGTAGCGAAGCTTTGGAGTCAAAATTGCTACTCTCTCCATCTGAAATGCAACTGTCACATAATTGATTTAAATGAGTATCTATACATTTATTCATCAAATCAAATTTGTCTTCATAATGCAGATATACAGTGCCACGGTTTACATTTGCCTCTTCTGCAATTTCGTTAATGGTTATCTTTTCAAAATCTTTTTCCGACATGAGTTTGATAAAAGCACCCATAATAGCCTGTTTTGATTTTTCAATACGTCTATCCATAAAAATATCTCCTTTATGTACCTAATTTACTTCCTGTAAACTGATTTATCTTATAATAATCAACATTCATATGTGTTTTGTTCATTAATAAACACATCTCATTGTTTTAACTATTGAATTGAACTAACTTAATTGATAAATTTATTATATTGAACAAGCGTTGAAAAATCAATATTCGTTGAAATAATGAAAGGCGGAATTAATTTGAAAATATTTTATTTTACTGCTACAGGAAATAGTTTATATGTTGCAAAAAGGATTGGTGGAGAATTGTATTCAATACCTCAAATGATAAAGGAAGGTAAATATGAATTTGAGGATGATGCTATAGGATTTGTATTTCCTTGTCATGGATTTGGAATGGCGAAAATAATTAGTAACTTTATAAAAAAGTCAAAATTTAAAGCTGATTACTTCTTTTCAATTATGACATATGGTGGTAATTCGTTCTCTGGATTAAGGCATATGGAGCTTGTGGCCAAGGAATCTGGAATCAAGTTCAACTATACAAATGAAATACTGATGGTGGATAATTTTCTTTCAGCCTTTAAGATGGAGGATGAAATAATAAATAAGAATCCAGAGGTAATTGATGAAAAACTGAGTGGAATAATAGCTGATATTACAAATAGACGAAATTCTCTTGTGAAAAAAGGAATCGTATCAAATACTTTATCTAAATACGGCCGTGGCTTTGCAGATAAAATCAGCAATAATTTTGCAGCTAAGAGATTTATTGTTACGGATAATTGTACTAGCTGTAAGGTATGCGAAAAGGTTTGCCCTGCAAATAATATTAAAGTTAATAACAAGCCCGAGTTTTCCCATAAATGCGAAGTATGTCTAGCATGTATACATCATTGTCCTCAAAATGCAATTCATTTAAAATCTGAGAAAAGCAAAGCTAGATTCATAAATCAAAATGTACAGCTTAAAGAAATAATTGCTTCTAATAATCAGGCTAATTAAGAAAGCAGAAAATATACTTAAAGCTGGTCAGATATTTATATGATTCCTTAAGAAGTCTGCTAAGGCTAGCCTTAGTTCAAACTGAAAAGACGTTGATGCCTAACATTGGGGTGCTTTTAAATTATCCATGCACCCCTGGTATGAGGCTGTTGAAATACTATTATGGGGTGAATTTATTTTCTTTTTTATTCTCTTTTAAAAGACAACCTTCTGATTTTGCCTTTAAGCGCCCATATTTTCTATAAATCATAAATCTATTGGTTATGCTCGCATTTCCTCATAAGTGTAAATTGTTAACTTTTTTTATTTCTAACTTCTTAAGTTCTTTAATTTTTTACTTCTTAACTTTTTTCATTGTTAAATTCTTAAATTCCTAAATTCCTAAATTCTTAAAAAGTTTTATTTCTAAGCTAGGAACACTTGGTGATGAGTATACGGATGGCTTTACCACGCACCCATTATTCCCTAATAAAAATAAGAGCTTACATTACATAAACTCTCGTTAAAAGTTCTATAACTTAAATTTAATTTTGTTAAAATTTAATAATAGTATCTGTTTACAATTATGTTATTCGTAAAGTCCCCAGCCTCCACTGTACTGATGAGGTGACTTTCCTTTTGATTCTATAATCATAGGTTTCAAAGGAACTGGTGCTTCTTCATTTATTTCAGCAAGCTCCACATTAAATTCCCATTCATCTCCAAAATCAAATAAGTATAGAAGTCTTTCTCCTTTATAAAGATTTAAACTTGCTATAGTCGTAGTTTCTGCTACAGGTCCTTCGTACTCTGCATACTTACAGTATATTCCTTTTCTTCTGTTGCCTCCTATAAAAAATGCATATAAGTGATCATTATCAAATTCAAAAGCTTCTTGAATAGCATTATGTAAATCCCCAAAAGTATGCTTATATGCTAAATTTATTTTTCTCCATACAGTCTTTGATAAACTTACTTTAAAAGTATACGTTCCACCTTTATTTATCTTACTTTCTTCTACTGTATTTTTAACAGTGTTCCCTTTAAAGATGGTTTTAAAAACGTCAAATGCTTTTTCGTTTTTGTTAGTTGTAACTTTTAAATTATAATACTCTAGTAATACTGGAACATCTTCTCTATTCCAATACTGAATAGCCTTTGTTAGAAGTAATATACTTGTTTTAATCCCAAATTCATTTGGAGAAAAACTTTTTATCGTATCTTCATATCTTGTTTTTGCACCATTAATTAATTCTAGTTCACCAAAACTAAAGAACTTTAAATGATGAAAGAATGCAGCCCCAGTTGAATACATTACATTTGAAATATCCATTTCATCTTTTACAATTATATCTCCCTGTTTAGCACTAGATATCTCAGCTAAAATATTGTAAAAAGCCGCTATATTATGAGTTCTATCAAATTTTGTTTCAAAATCATATTTGGTCCAATAAGTTTGGAGTAAGAAAATATATTTTTCATCTTCATTTAAATTTTGAAAGCTTTCTAATTTATCTGTTTTAAAGAGTCTTACTTTTCCCTTTTCATCGTTAGCCTTTATATAAAGCTTACTTGCAAGAACTAGTGAAAACATCAAGTCTATTGCAAAATATTTATCTTGATTATAACTAGGATTTATTACATCTTTTTTATTTTCAAGGATCATGTTTAGATTATAGCAATCCTTTCTGCCTAATACTTCCTGAGTCGCTGAGAGTATAGGCTTTTCATTTTCTATAAATTCTATAAATTTTTCAAAATCGTTTATTGAACTGTTAATATTACTCATTTTTATTAATCCATCCTCAGTTTTTATATTTTTTTGTGATTGAATTTTTTTATCAGGTTAAATTTGATCATGACTATATAATAATTATTTTCTTCTTTTAAATCCATATTCCTTTTTTTATATTTCAATCATTTCAAATACAACATAACAAACACTTGTCGATTCAATTATATTAATTAAACTAATAATTCTTTCAAGGTTATCAGTAAATGGATACCTTTTGCAGCTTTCTGGTTTGCATGCTTCTAGTTCACAGCTTCCATCTTTTCTAAAAAGGCACATAGTATTTGCTTAATTTCATATTTTCCAAAATCTTCTTCAATATACATATTCATAAGTTTTTTTTCTGAAATCCAAGAAAATCTGCGACTTTTTAGAATAAATCTTTTCCACTTTGTCTTTGTAAATAATTTCTATATAAAACTCATAAAGTAGTTGTCAAATGATAACTATATTGTTATAATATCTCTTAACTAATAATAATTATCAAAGGAGTTTTCATATGACTAAAAATGATAATAGAGAATTAATTTTAAATATGGTTAACTTTTATAGTTTATTTAATGTTGAGTTTATAGATCTCATTCCAGACCTAACTAATACAGAAATCACTCCCCTTCTTTCAAAAATACTGAATTTTATTCATTTTGAAGGTACTACTACAGCATCAAGAATAAGTAAAAAATTAAACATATCTGTACCAAATACAAGCAGAAGTATTAATGCTTTATATAATCTTGGTTACTTGATAAAAAAACAAGATGAAAAAGATAAAAGAATTGTTTATTTATCACTATCAAATAAATCATTAAATCTTATTTCATCTGTTGCTGCAGCTGGAGAGGATATTTTTTTAGAACGATTTAATGTTCTTTCTAATGAAGAAATAGCTGAGTTATCTCAATCACTATTAAAAGCTCAGAACTTGATTATAAAAATGCGAGATCTATATGAAGATAAGAAAACTATGAAATAAATATTAAGGAGATGGTTTAATTATGTTTATAAAAACTATAAAATCAAAATTAATTATTCTGATAAGTATATTACTGTTAGTTGTAAGCACTGGATTTGGAATTATTTCTTATATTAATGCATCTAACGCTTTAATATCAAATATTACAAAGACATTACCAGAAATAGCTATTCAGGCTTCTAATACTGTTCAGGCTAATTTAGATAATCAATTAAATTCACTGGAAGTTACTGCTAAGACTGCTTCATTAAACAATGATACTCCAGATAAATTAATGACTATTTTAAAAGCTGAAGCCAAAAGAAATGGCAGTATTAAAATGGGATACGCTGATATGAATGGAAATATTATATATACTACTGGTGAACAAACTAATATAAAAGATACCACTTATTTTAAGAAATCAATTTCTGGAGAAAATTTTATTAATGATCCTGAAGTTAATGAAGGCAAAACTGCAATGACAATGATATATTCGGTACCAATAAAAAATGATGACTCAATTACAGGCGTGTTAGTATCAGTCAGAGATGGAATGGAACTTAGTGAGATGATTAAGAAGATCTCTTTTGGTAAAACTGGAAGTGCCTATATGATTAACAGTCAAAGCAATAGTATTGCTTATAAGGATTCAAGTATGCCATTAAATCAATATAATTCTATAAGAGAAGCAGAAAAAGATCCTAGTCTAAAAGGCATCGCTGATATGCAAAAGAGAATGATAGCTGGTGAAACTGGTTTGAGTTTATATACTTTTGGTGGAAAAGAATCTTATGGAGGCTTTGCTCCAATCGAAAAAGAAAAATGGTCTGTAGTTGTTATTTTAGAGAAATCTGAACTTTTATCAGAACTCAACTCTCTAAAATTCTCAATAGCCCTTACATCTATATTATTTTTGATTATTGGAATTCTTGTAATTTATATTATTTCCAATAGACTATCTAAAAGAATTAGATATGCTTCTAATTCCTTAAATATATTGGCTACTGGAAATTTCACTAATAAGATAAATGAAAAATATTTATACATTAAAGATGAAATTGGTGATATTGCTAACTCTATGAATACTATGCAGAACTCAATTGGAGATATGATTAAAATATCTAAGGACAGTTCTCTAATAATTGATGAAAACTCAGGTAATTTATCAACTATATCTCAAAACATGGTCTTATCTTCTAATAATGTGGCGAATTCAATGCAAGAGGTAGCAAGTGGAATTAATTCTCAAGCGAATAATCTAATGGAAATCACTACAATCTTAAATATCTTCAGTAGCAAACTCGAAGATATAGTAATGAACACTAAAGACATAGATAAAAATACAATAATAATGAATGAACTTGCAAATAATAGCAGCTCAAGCATGAAGTTATTAATGGATACAGTAAGCAGCATAAGTTTATCCTTTAAAAATTTATCTAATAAAATTATTACTTTTAGTAGCAATATAAAAGAAATAAATAATATAGTACAAATCATTAATTCAATAGCAGATCAAACTAACTTATTAGCATTAAATGCATCTATAGAAGCTGCAAATGCTGGTGAAGCTGGTAAGGGTTTTGGAGTGGTAGCAAATGAAGTAAAAGCCTTGGCAGAACAAACAAAGTCTTCATCTCAAAATATTAGTAAATTAGTATCTGATATATCTAATGATACTAATGTAATAAAAGATGATACAAATAGCATGACCACAGATCTTAACAATCAAGTTAGCATTATAAATGAAACTATAAACTCATTTGAAAATATAATTGATGTTATTAAAACCGTAATTCCAAAAGTACAAACTGTAAATATGGCAACTATAGAAATAAATAAAGAAAAGAACGATATTCTTAATAAAATTGAAAGTACATCTGCTATAGCCGAAGAAATATCAGCTTCATCAGAAGAAATATCTGCTTCTACTGACGAAATGTACAAGCTATCTAATGAAGTTGCAAAAGCTTCTGCTACCTTAAATAATATGACAAAAAAATTAATCGCTGAGCAAAATAAATTTATAGTTTAATTATTATGGAATATATTTAATTTAACAAAATATTTGGAGGTGTTTATATATGATTAAACCTTTATTTTTAGCTCATGGTTCACCTATGATGGCAATTGAGCAAAGCGTGTATACTAAATTTTTAAATGACCTTGGAAGATCTATTAATCCTAAAGCTATAGTTGTGTTCACAGCCCATTGGACAACTGAAACACTTACTATTTCTGCTTCTGATGCTATATATGATACTGTGTATGATTTTTATGGATTTCCAGAAGAACTCTATAAAATTAAATACCCTGCACGAGGTTCTAGCATTATTGCAACAAAAATTAAAAATAAATTAATAAATTCAGGTATTGATGTAAAAACAGATTTAACAAGGGGCCTAGATCACGGTGCATGGACTCTTTTAAAGCATCTTTATCCAAAAGCTAATATACCAATTGTTCAAGTTTCTATAAACTATACTCTACCTATTGAGCAGCAAATTAAAATAGGTAATGCTCTCAAAGAACTTGGTTCTGAAGATATTTTAATTCTTGGAAGTGGAAATACAGTTCATAATCTAAGATTGGTTGATTTTGGTAGTAAGGCAATTGATTCTTGGTCTAAAGAATTTGATGATTGGTTAATTGACAAAATAGAAAACAAGGACATAAACGCCCTTAATAATTATAAAAAATATGCTCCTCATGCTAACTTAGCAGTTCCAACTGCAGATCATCTTGTCCCACTATTTATAGCTTTAGGCAGCAGTTCTGAATTAACCCCTAGAGTTATATTTAGAGATTATCAATTAGGAAACTTAAGTTATCTTTGCTATGAATTTTAGACAGATTTGCATTGAAACTCAGCATTCTCAGTTTAGATTTTAGTTCTTTTGATAAGAGGATTTATGACTTCATTTGTCATTAATCCTCTTATCTGTTTTGTTTGATGCTTGCTATCTTAATTGTAAATAAAAATAAGTGCAAATGTATAACTATTTATTTATAGCCTATACTTACACTTATACAGTAGCAAATAAGAGCCTATTTACATAAGCTCTTATTTTTATCACTAATCATTAGTTTGAGAATTCTTGTGTTCCCATGTATTTGTTATTTCCGTAGATTACACCTATACCAACCTTAGTGTATTTTTCATTCATCATATTTGCTCTATGACCTGGTGAGTTCCACCATTGATTAAATAATTCAACTGGGTCAGAAGTGTTATATGCAATATTCTCTCCTGCTGTAGTATAAGTATAGCCTATTGTGTGTAACCAGTTTGTCCACTTTGTTCCGTCTGGATTTGTGTGATCAAAGAAATTATTTTGAATCATGTCGTCACTCTTATATCGTGCAACTTGCACTAATGTATTATCTATAGTTAACGGCTGAAGACCTGCTTCTTTTCTTTTTTCATTCATTAATTGAAGAATTTTATCCTCAGCAGAATTTTGCATGCTGATTGAATAATTTGTCGGCAGATTAGGTAACCCCTGTACATTTACTGATGTTGCATTTGTGCTGCTTTTTGAAACTGCATCTGTATTACCAACGTTATTTCCATTAGAAGTATTCATATATAAATTTGTATTTAAAAGATTATTTATATTAACATTATTGTAATCGTTAACATTTGAATTAATTGTTGCTGCAGATACTCCTAATGATGAGAAACTTCCTATTGTTGTAGCTGCAATAACTGTAGTTACTATTCTTCTTAAACCATTCTTTCTCATTAGTTTTTCTCCTTCTATATGTTTTATTTGTCCTTATGATTTTTATTTAAACAAAAAGTATTTTTTAAGTTTTTGTTGCTTTCGAGTAAGGACATGTCTCTATCTTATCATCTTTTCGACAATATTCAACATGAATTCTTCTCAATTTATTGTTTTAAACGATATTGTCTTAAGCTTGCTTTAGTATGTTCTTGTATACGTCTTTATGCACCATAATGCTCATGAAAATAAATAAAAAGTCCAAAGTTTCCATGATTATTTTTCATCAGGCAAAGATGCCAATTGCCCTAATAGCGGGCTTATTAGAACAATTTGAAGATAAGCAGTGAACCAAAAGTTAGAATCAAAATTCTATATTTCGTTCTTAGAACTTTCACACAATGCAATCTATGATTTTGTGTAAATTCGCTTATTCAGCTAGCGAATGCGAGTCGAGCTTTCTCTGATGGCAAGCAGACTTGTTATTTTTTAAATGTGCCTAATATCATTTAACATCTTAAAGTTCCAAGGATACTCCCCTATATTTTTCTATGTTCTTTAGTATTTATCATTTTTCTTATTTGTGATTTATTTAAGAATTCATTCATTTCTTTAATTTTGTTAAATATTCCTAAGGATTGGCTGTTTATTCCTTTTCCTAGTGTTTCTTTATTCTTCTCATTTGAAATTTCATAATTTGGCATATATACCACTTGCCTGCAAGGAACATTAAATATACTTTATGCACTCCCTTTAGATATTTCATTGCTTCATCTTCTGGACATATGTTACTAGTGTTTATTCCATAACTCAACTATATACTACAATAAAAATAAGAGCCTACTTTTACGTAAACTCTTATCAAAAACAGATAGTTTGTATTTAATATTTATTTTTAGCTCTTTCCTTAAATAGCTTACTTCATACTTTTTAGTATTCCATCTATATTATCATACTTAGCTCCAAGTGATTTCGCTTTAAGTAGCTCTTCTCTTGCTAAATTAAAATTTTTTGCATTATAATATACTATTCCCAAAAAGTAATGCCCATCTTTTTGGTCTAATTGTTCTAAGTTTTTTGAATAGTTAACAGCAGCATCATATTTCATTAAAAAGATATCTGAATTAATAATGCATTTTAAAGCATAAGTGTTTATATCCTTAGATGGATTTGATGCCAAAATTTCCTCAGAATTTTTTTCGACTTCTTTCCAATTTTGTGCTTTAAAATTTTGTTCTAGTTGAGTTACTAATCTTGTTGTTTTACTTTGAGTATTATTAAAGCCCCAAAAAACCGTTGCTGATGTTATTATAAGCGCTAGTAATAAGTAGGCATATCTATTAAAATACCATAACCGCTTTTTTGATTCATTGAAAATTCCTGCAAAAGTTAATCCTCCTATAAGCCCTCCTAAATGTGCAAAATTATCTATTCCTGATTTAGTAAATCCATAAAATAAGTTTGCGCATATTACTCCAACAATGTTTACTCCTAATCCAGACTTAAATAATGCAGGTTTCTCTATACATATAAAAAGTATAGCTCCAAATAATCCAAAGATAGCTCCTGATGCTCCCACTCCAGGACTGAAATTAAATGCGAAACTAAATATATTACCCAAAATTCCTGCCGCAAAATATATTGCTATAAACTTAGCTTTTCCAAAAACTCTTTCAGCAAGAATGCCTATAAAATATAATGAGTAACAATTTAAAGCTACATGAACTATGTTCGCATGTAAAAATATTGGTGCTATAAACCTCCAATATTCTCCTTGCAATATATGACCATTTTCTTTACTTCCAAATTGCAATAGTAGTGCATTGTAATCTGTACCTGAATCCCATGAATATAACCCCATTATTGCAAATACTAAAAGATTTAATGCAATTAATACATATGTAATTGTTGGTTTTTCACTTTTAAACTCAATTGTGGATTCTAATTTCTTTTTCTCCACAATATCTTCAAAGCTTACGAGAGAATTATCAATTTTCTTATATTCACTAAAATACTTATATAAATGTTTTTTTACTCCAAACTCATCCCTTTTAGTTTTAGAATGGCTCACAACACTTTGCTTTTCAAGATTCACAACTATGCTTCTTAAATATTTTTTACCTTTTACTTTATTGACCTGGTTATCTTCAATAATCTTAACTTTATCTATTGGTGGGTCATTTTCAAAAATAAATATCCCGAAAGAATATACGATTTTATTTTTATCAATGTTTAAAAGATTTTCTTTCACATCTATGAAATATTGTCTTATTTCCTCTTCTGAAAACAAGTCTCCATTTATTAATTCCAGCACAATCATTGTGCCAAAATAATCTTTCATCATTATATTATCTTTTTCATCTGTTCTTACTTTATTTTCTTCATCACATAAGGGTATAAAATCCTTATATTGGGTAAAGCTCTTCATTATTATTTCAATTTCATTTTTATACATATAATCCCCCTATCTCAGTATTCATTTTCTATTAAGTTATATGAGTACTCAGCCTATTTTCCTTTGCACCTATATTTTAACTTTATCCCCCTAAACTAGTTAATGTTACTTATATTAATTCACTCAATTTTATTACTGCTAGTACACATTAGTATATTATCATAACAATTACCTATTTTACAAATAAATTCTTATATCCCAAATTCTTGATGCAGCTCTTTATTTTTCTTTTTGTAAACTAATTTAAACAACTATACAAATATTGTTGTTGAAATTTATACTTAACATAATTAGCTTTTCTAAATACACTTTAGGCTTTTCATCTTATAATCATTTTTAACCACTTCCAGTCTTTTTTCAGTCAAAATTAAGTAGAGGTGCTGTTCAATGAATAGCACCTCTTTTATACATTAACTACATATTTAATTTTTATTACTAATCACTAGTTTGAAAATTCTTGTGTTCCCATGTATTTGTTATTTCCATAGATTACACCTATACCAACCTTAGTATATTTTTCATTCATCATATTTGCTCTATGACCTAGTGAATTCCACCATTGATTAGATAGTTCAACTGGGTCAGTAGCGTTATATGCAATATTCTCTCCTACTGTAATATAAGTATAGCCTATCGTGTCTAACCAGTTTGTCCACTTTTTTTGTCTGGATTTGTATGATTAAAGAAGTTATCTTGAATCATGATGTCACTCTTATATGGTTCAACTTACACTAATGATTAATGTTTTCCTTACATTTATATTTTATTTTAATTTAAATTGATTAATAATTTCTTCTAAACTTAAAGCACTTTCTGCATTATTGTTAGATGCAGCTAATATAGATTCATTTTTGCTGCTTACATCAATAATATTTGAAACAATATTAGTGGATGATTTAGCTACTTCTGATACTGAAATTGCAACATCTTCCATACTTTTTGAAATTTGATCCACAGACTCAGAAACACTTTCAGAAACTTCTGCAAAGTTACCTATAATCTCTTTAAAAGTATCTCCATCCTTTTTATACTCAGCACTTATAGTAATTAGCTTATCATAATCTTTAAGAACCTCTTTTTCTATAAATACTAAGATATCTTGTGATGAACCTGAAAGTTTTCCAACTGAAGCTAATACTGCACTTATTTTATTCTGAATTTCAGAAACTGTTAGCGATGATTGTTCCGCAAGTTTTCTAACTTCTTCTGCTACAACAGCAAATCCTTTACCAGCTTCCCCTGCTCTAGCGGACTCTATTGCTGCATTTAGCGCAAGTAAATTAGTTTGCGCTGCTATCGCATCTATACTCTTTGCCATTTCTGATATCTCGTTTACAACTTCAACTTCCTTCAATGCTTTTTCTAATCCAATTTTTGTTTCCCTATATATTCTCTCAGCATTTTCCCTTGATTTAATAGAATCATTATTGATTGAAACTGCTTTTTCTTGTATATTCAATGCAACATTTAATCCATCTTGTGCTTTTTTAGCTGTTACATTGACTTCCTCTTTCACTGTAGCAGCCATAGATGTAACTTCTTCAACTGCTGCTGATGATTCTTCCATTCCTGCTGATATTTCTTCTGTCGCCGCTGATATTTCATCTACTTTAGAACTTACCTCTGAAAACATTTTATTTGTTAGTTCGCTACTCTCAAGGATACTTTTACTTTTATCTTTAATAAACAGCATACTTTCGTTCAGTTTTTCAACTGCACCATTTAATGCAGTTACAGTATTTCCTATTTCATCGTTAGCAACTACTTTCATTTGTATATCAAAGTTACCATCTGCCAATTTTCCTGCACCTTGCATAACTTCTTTTACTTGATTTATGACACTTTTTCTAATTAAGGTCATAAATAAAATTCCTATAATTATACTTACTACTAATAGTATAACCATTTGTTGTTTGGAACTTTCTGTTATCTTTTTAGAAAGTTCTCCCTGTGATTGCATTAAATCATTTTGTGCATGTATCATATTTTCTATACTTAAAAGCAATTCATCTTGTGGTTTCTCTATATTAGTAATAATATTTTGAAGTTCTTCGGTTGATACTCCAGTTCTCATTCCTAAATTAATAGCTTCATCAAATGCTGAAAATGCCGATTCAGAATTTTTCTTTATTTCCTTAAATATCTCTTTTCCTTTTTCAGTATAAACTAATCTACCAAGTTTATCTTCGTTTTCATAATAAATAATTTTATTCTTATCTAGTATTTTTTTTTGCTCATTCATATAATCCATATCATTGCTAATTGATATATTTCTTATACTAATTGCAATTTTGTTAAGGCTTCCTCTCATACTATATGCAGCTGATACTTTCTCATTTTCTACGTCAATTAATTGATTAACAGTCCCATTAATTTGGCTTAACCTAAGTATAGCTAGTGAGGATACTCCCACAATTAGAATAATCATTAATGAAAATGCTATAATTAGTTTGTTTGATAACTTAATTTTACTAAATCCCATCACTATTCCTCCCAATATTTTTCTCAACACATTAATTATACTTTAATTTTAATTGTAATGTCTATTATATTTATTCTATTTTTTACTTTTTTCGCATAACATTGACACTTTATCATATTATTTTCAGAAGTTTATGCCATATAATTAACTATAAAGTTACAAAGCAATTTTATATTATAAAAATACTGATTACACAATAATAATTGATTGAATGCAAAGATATAAATATGATATTTTTAGCATATATATGTTGCAATGCACATTTCACCAATCACAATTATGGCTGAAATTCTTGCAATAGTTTAGAATTGTGATGAAGAATTAATTTCACAACGTATATATAAGTAAGTAAATAAAAATAAGCGCAAATGTATAACCACTTATTCATAGTCTACATTTACACTTATACATTAAAAAATAAGAGCCTATTTACATAAGCTCTTATTTTTACTATTAATAATTAGTTTGAGAATTCTTGAGTTCCCATGTATTTGTTATTTCCGTAGATTACACCTATACCAACCTTAGTATATTTTTCATTCATCATATTTGCTCTATGACCTGGTGAGTTCCACCATTGATTAAATAATTCAACTGGATCAGAAGTGTTATATGCAATATTTTCTCCTGATGTAGTATAAGTATAGCCTATTGTGTGTAACCAGTTTGTCCACTTTGTTCCGTCTGGATTTGTATGATTAAAGAAATTATTTTGAATCATGTTATCACTCTTATATCTTGCAACTTGTACTAATGTATTATCTATAGTTAATGGCTGAAGACCTGCTTCTGTTCTTTTTTCATTCATTAATTGAAGAATCTTATCTTCAGCAGAATTTTGTATGCTGATTGAATAATTTGTCGGCAGGTTAGGTAGCCCCTGTACACTTACTGATGTTACATTTGTGCCGCTTTTTGAAACTGCATCTGTATTACCAACGTTATTTCCATTAGAAGTATTCATAAGTAAATTTGTATTTAAAAGATTATTTATATTTACATTATTATAATCGTTAACATTTGAATTAATTGTAGCTGCAGATACTCCTAATGATGAGAAACTCCCTATTGTTGTAGCTGCAATAACTGTAGTTACTATTCTTCTTAAACCATTCTTTCTCATTAGTTTTTCTCCTTCTATATGTTTTATTTGTCCTTATGATTTTTATTTAGTCAAAAAACATTTTTAAGTTTTTGTTGCTTTCGAGTAAGGACATGTCTTTATCTTATCATCTTTTCGACAATAATCAACACAATTTTCGATTGCTATATTGTTTTAAACGATATTGTCTTAAGTTTGCTTTAGTATGTTCTTTTATGCTTCTTTATGCACCATAATATCATTTAACATCTTAAAGTGCCAAGGATACTCCCCTATATTTTTTTAATAATAAAAAAAGAAGATATAATAAACTATATGTTCTATATCTTCTTCTCATCTATCTTCTAATACTTATTTTAATAAAGAAACCACTTGTTCACTTGTTCTAATCTTGCCTATTCTAGGGAATATATATTTACAAACATATTCATGTTCTTCTTTACTTATTGCTGTCATTGCATCTTCTACAAAAATTTGATTATAGCCATGTTGGAAAGCTTCTCTTGCTGTAGTATCAACTCCAATGTTAGTTGAAATTCCTCCTAACTCAATTGTATCAATTCCTCTACGTCTTAACTGTAAATCTAAATCTGTACCATAAAATGCTCCCCATTGCCTTTTTGTAACAATATGAGCATTTACTGTTATTTACCTCTATTGCTGTTGTATTTTCATAATAAATTTATTTTGTACTTTTAAGGACAATCCCTTCCTTAAATCCTCCACGTTCTTCTCTTTTCTTGTCTCTAGCTTTTATGAGTTCTTCTTCACTAAAGCCTAAGCTGTCAGCAAGTCCAAACAAAACTTCCATTACATCAGCTAATTCTTCTAAATTCTTATCTTCTAAAAATTCATTAACTTCTTCTTTTAGCTTTGCTTCTAAAAGCTCATACTTTCTTTCTTTAGTTGCGATTTCTATATCACATTCTCTTCCATCAGCTTTTATTATTTCTGGGATCTTATCTCTTACTAATTTATTGTATACTTTCATTGTTTCTCACTCTTTTCATATATATTTACATTAATTACGTAAAGCATATTTCAACCTTTTATTTACAAGATCCATGCGAAAATTTTTATTCCAGTTAATATCTGACCAACGCTTCATTTCTTCATGTTCTGAATGATTAGGATTTGACATAATTTCAAGAAATTTTTCATAACCCGGTATACCACCTACATCCTCTGGTGGTGCATTTTCCATTCCCGCTATACAAATTGGATAATTTTTATCATAGTCAGGTATTATAGAATCAACTTTAATTTCATGTTCCCAATCATCTCCAAAATCATAATTATATATTATTGTATATTCCTTTTTCATATAATCTTTAATAAAAGTATCTGAGTCTATTGCTACCGTACATTCACCATTTGGATAAAAAGCATCTTCATGTTCACTAACCACATTTAGTACATTTTCGCCTTCTTCATTAATAACGTTAAATTCATACAAGTGATAATTTTTCCATCCAAACGAAATTTGAAGAATTTCATGGAGTTCTTTAAAATTAATATCTATTGGGATAATTATCTTTCTTTCAGCACAGTAAGATCCTAAATCTAACTTAACCACTAACTTAACACCTTCACATTTAACTATATTTTCTCTGTAATTTTCCTTTAGGTCTTTTAGTAATAGCTCGTAGGGTTGCTTATAGTTATATTTGTCTATCTTTATAATATCAGCATTCAATTTTCTTGTGATTTTGGGCTGATAAATATTTTCTAAATCTAATAATTCTTCAAAATAACCTACAACTTCGCATGCTTTATTTAGTCTTGAAACATACCTTGAACCATTTGTTTTAGAAAAACATATTGTACCAGCATCACTCAGGTACTGCTCTATAATCTCTTCTTTTATTTTTTCACTCTGAAAACATCTTCTAACACCTTGTAAAATAAGTTCATCTAACCTCTTAAAATCCTTTGCTTTAAGTCCAAAGAGAACAAATCCAAATCTACTGCTGTTGTTTACTAATACAACTGCCTTTCTTCTCTTGATGTTAATCAAATTAGCACTCCACGAAAACAACTCCTTATCTTCATAAGGCTTTTCAACAGTTATCCCCATTTCATCTTGTAATTTTTTTGTGCATTCTATAAACATACGTACCTCCTTAAAAATTGGTAGTTTCTTTGATTTTTATAGAAACATTATTCATCTATGTTGCGATATATATTAAGACTGTTCATTATGTATGGACGCACAATAGCTAGAAGCACATCAATTTGATTATTTTTTCCATCCCTAAACCAAGAATATGCAGCTCAATAAATAGCTGAGCATGTCATAGCTGAAATAACTTATTATATTCTTCCTTTATCCCAATTTCAACCTAATTTATTATACATTATTTGAAAATTACAAACAAATTTAAAAGCCCAGAAAAAGCACTACTAATATCTTTAAAGACTTGCAGTGCTCTTTTTCTATATTCTAAACTTTTTCAATAATTCATTTAATATTACGAACTCTTTACCTACCTATTTATGTTTGTAGTATCAAGTATTATGTCACATTTGTTCTCAATGTCTAGTTCTGTAAAGTAATGCTCTTCCAATGGGATCCATTTGTTTATAAAATCCTGAAGTTTTTCTTCACCATTACGTTTCAAAATTCGTTCATGCTGCACTTTTGAATCAATAGTTATAAAAATTTTATAATCATAATAATCCCTTAATGTAGGATGCAGACTATAACTTCCTTCAACTATAGTTAAATTTTTAGGTTCTACTTTTATAGGCTGACTTAACTCCCCTTTATTGCATAAATATTTTCTATATACAGCAGGCTCGTTGTTTTTTAGTGGCTTTAATATTTCTTCCTCAAATCTTTCGTAGTGAACATTTCCACCAGGTTCTGCTAGTCTTTCTTTTGTTTTCATTCTTGGAGGAAGGAAGAAATCATCCATGTGAAAAAGGCTACAATCAAACCCTTCTGCAAGCATTGCTCCTAAGGAACTCTTCCCTCCGCCACATCTTCCATCAATGGCTATTACTAATTTTTCATTATCTTTTAGTAAGTTCTTAATTTCATCAAATACATATTTATATTCATTATAAATATGTGGTTTACGTTCTTTATTCATTATTTCCTCCAATATTTAAAAGCTTACTTTACATAAAATCCTGCTAAAGACAGTGCTTTGTTTATTAATAAACATGTTATTGCAGCTTTAATATTATTTTATTACCATAATATATTTGTTCACCATTTATGATTGATATTCCTCTAAATCCGTATCTTTTCTATAGATATTTTGTAATTCACAATGCACATTTCACAATTACAGTTAAAATTCTTACAATATTTTTAGAACTAGTATGAAGAATTGTTTTTTGCAACATATATATTTTATATTTTTCTAGCTTTCAATCTAATGCGCACATAATCTGCATACCATACTCCATTCTGATATAGAATAGGTTTTAAGCTTTTTACCGTTTCATCAATGATTTCATTTTTTAATGAATCATCCAACCCTTTAAAAAGCTGTATAACAAACATTTCAATCCAATTCTTCATTCCATCATCACCTATAAGTGCGGTTTTACGATCAAATAATGCTGCATATACTGTTTGTAGTCCATGCTTTTTAAGAATAGGAGTATATTCATCAATAGTTGGAAAATAGAATGTTCTCTTATAGTCTAATTCCCTTGCTTCAAAAGCCTTTTGCAAATTTGAATGAATTGTTTCTGTGCATCCGTATCCTCCAAATTCACACACTAGGCTTCCATTTATTCTTAATGAATTATAAATACTATCTAGCAATCCATCTTGATTATCAATCCAATGAAAAACTGCATTAGAAAATATCGCATCAACTTGTTCATTTAAAGTAAACTTCACTGCATCATCCTGTATAAATATTAGTTCAGGATAATTTCTTCTTGCAATTTCTAGCATTTCTCCTGATGCATCCATACCAATTACATCTGCACCCATATCTGAAATCTTTTTCGTTAATGCTCCATTACCACATCCAATATCTAAGACTTTCATTCCTTTCTCAATATCTAACAAATTTAAAACATCTTCACCATATTGATGTACAAACTGAAAATCTTTTGTATACCCTTTAGCATTCCACTTAATATTCATAAAAACACCTCCATTTTAAATATACCTGACATTAAAAATAGTATATCAAAACAGATACCATAATTGAAATGCATATTAATTATACTTTGTATAACTATGATTTATATAGTTATACAAAGTATAATCTGAAATTATGGATATAACTCACCGAAATAAGGATTATGCTATTGTTCCAGTTTCTAAGGAAATTATGATGGATGATTCTAAGATCACAAGTTGCGCCCAAGATGCTAGCCTCAAAGGCGAGCTTTGAACTAGCATACTTGGAACAACTTTTAATCTAAGAATCAGAGCCATCAAATTCCTAACGAAACATTTCACAAAAGCATAATTCTTATTTCTAGTTAGAATATATTTCATAACATAAATTTAACTTATGATTAATTTATCTATATAAAATTGTTGTACTACTCACTATTTTTAAAAATTTTCCTACTTATATAATATAAACTTTAAAAATAATTCTTCATTATAATTCTAAAAATATTGCAAAAATTTTACATAAAGCTTTTAGGTTTTAATTTCCATCTATGATACATATATTTATTATATGAAACTGCTTTATTATTAGTTTATATAGATAAACAATTTAAGAATTCAGCTTATTAGATTAACACACTTACAAGACTGCTAAAACTTTAAGTTCATATCTCCACTAGAAATCATAAATATATTTGTAACGATAGTGTAAAGTGAGCTATGAAAAGATAGAAACGAAAGTCGCTAACCAATATTAGTAAAAATTATATAATTTAGTGATTTTATAATTAATTTTAAGTACAACAAAAGACCTCCGTCGCCGAAGGCAAAAAATGTAAACTGTATTAAATTAACGATAGATCAAGAGCATTGATTTTCTTGCATATGAAGTATAGTTTGCTGACCAAGACTAATAAGTATTTGCCATTTAGCAGGCATGTTATCAGCTTGTTTTAATTGATCAATCTCATTTAGAGGCCGCCAATAATTATAAGGATGTGGGCGCAGAAAGTTGTAATATGCAACCCAAAGTGAGACTCCGTAAAGGGCACCGTCTTCACTCCCATAACCACAAGTAACACGGTATGATGATTTGAAAGTACGATTTAAGCGTTCTACTACTTGCTTAACCCAACGATATTCTTTAGAAACTTCATCATAATTTGTAAGTCCTATTACTTGAGTAAGGTCAAAGATCTTATCTTCTTCTAGTTCAAATTGTTGCCTAGCTAGAGGATAAGCACTATAGCCATCAGCAATAAACTTTAACATTTTATTAGGGAATATTTGAAACTTATCAAACGCCATTCGCATCGCAAGTATGCATGGACCAACAGCTCTTGTATCAGATACCTGATAGCCAAGAATAGACTTTTTACAAGCATCCATAACAATCCAAACATAATGCCTTATACCTTTTACTTTTATGTAGGTTTCATCAGCAGAAAGGATATTAGAAGGCTTGTAATCAAAGGTATCTACAAATGGCTTAATTACAGTAGCAGCAGTTAATGCATAGTTAGCAACCATAGTATGTGATATTTTTATACCATGTATCTCCGCTAAAGCGCGAGCGGTTTCTCTAGTTGAAAGTTTAAAATTAACATGATAAGTGAGGCTCAATCCCATAATATGAGGATTAAATTTTTTAAAATTAAAGTTTACGGCCCGCTTAGAAATAGTATGTAAGTTCATCTTGAAGAAATTCACGCAAAATTCTCTATAAATATAGTGTAGTTTGTATTTATATTTCTCAGAAGATTTTATATCACTAGGAAGTCTTTTAAGACCATCTAAGTAGTATGAACACTTAGGGTTTATACATTTATGAATGCGAAAATGCTTACGATCTTTCTTTTGAGAAAGAGTATGCCCACAATAAGGACATACAAGCACTATAGGTTTAGTAACGTGATTAATTTCGTTGAAATTTTGACCACAAACTTTGCATTGGAACTGACCTCGATTACCGTTATTATCGTAGATGTAATGATGAGGTGCACCACACTTTGGGCAGATAGTTTCACTAGGAATAGACTTGCCGTTACGTCGTTGGACGGGTTTTAGTATTTTGTTATATTTGTACTTGTAATAAGCTAAAAGAAATTTATAGTCAGCTTTTTCAAAACGAATAATTTTAGGAAGTTTGTCTACTTTAAATTTTTGATATTCTGGGCTGTTAGAATCGTCGAAAGCCCATTGATTTAAAGGTATATTCTTTGAAATAAACAAAATAAGTTTATAAATAATTTTAATTAAATGTTGATTGTATAAAAGTAAATAAGTTATAATTGATTCCATGACAATGACCTTTCTTTTGATGTTATTTTGGTGTTGCGGAACTCGATTATAACATAAAATTAGGGGGGCATTGTTTTTTTGTACAAAAAAACGTTCGAACCCTTGATATATAAAGAAAGAATTAAGAATAGTAGTGTAAATACTTTACACTAACTTTGTAACCACAAGGGTCATAATATGGAGAAAACATTTGAAAATAAGCTGTTAAAGGTTCTTAGCTGTAGGTTGTTCCATTTTAGCTTGTCAAACTGAAAGTTGGAGCATGCTAAAGTGGATACAACCTGCTGCTTAGAACCTTCAGCGATATTTTCATAGCTTTTCGTAATCAAAATATTTATGATTTCGGGAAGTTAACACATAAATATAGGTTTTAAAGTTGTGTATCTATAACTTTATTTAAAGCAGTTATATAATTTAAATTGGAGATGTATCTAAATTATGAATAACATGATTTTAAGTCCTGAATTTTGGTTTATTATCGGTATTCCAATTACTTTTTTACTTGGAGCATTAGCTCACTTTGCATATGGTTGGAGTGGTAAATCAGTTATAGTAGGTATTTTTACTCCTGTTAACGAAAGTATCTGGGAACATTTAAAACTTTCTACCTATCCTACTTTTATTTGGTATATACTAGGCATTTTAATATTTCGAGATAAAGTTAACTTGTATATCTGGGTTATATGCTCTGTTATTTCAGTAATCACTAGCTGTATTGTTATAACTTGTTTCTACTATACCTACACAGGTGCTCTTGGAATACAATCATTATTTCTTGACATATTTTCATTATTTTTAGGGCTTTCTATAGCTCAATGTTTATCTTTGCATATTTATAAATATGCAACATTAACTATGCTTCATTTTTATTTATCTATTATAACAGGTTCTTTAATAATAATTTGTTTTACTCTTTTTACTTTTCGTCCTCCTAAATTGCCGATTTTTATGGACCCTATTACTAAGCAGTATGGAATTCATTAAAACAAATCCTCTTTATATAGATCAGCTTAATTTTAAACGGAAATTTAATTAATAAACTTATGTTCAAACTCTGATGCTTCCATAGGTTTTCCTATTAAATACCCTTGGATGAAATCACATTTAAGCTCGTTTAAGATTCTAAGCTGTTCTTTTGTTTCAATTCCTTCTGCAACAATTTTAATATCTAAGCTATGTCCCATATTTATTATGGATTTAATAATCGTTAGATTTTTATAGTTTGTTTCCAAATTCATTATAAGGGATTTATCAATTTTTATTTTATCAATAGGCAATTTATTTACATAATTAAGAGACGAATAGCCTGTCCCAAAATCATCTAATGATATTTTTATTCCCATACTCTTAAATTGTTCCAATATGTTTATAATTGTTTCAAAATCCTCCATAGCCTCGTCTTCAGTAACTTCTAGGTTCAGGTATTTAGGAGGAAGAGAATATGCCTCTAATATATTCTGAACAAGTGATACAAATTCAGGTTGCTTTAGTTGAGAATAAGATGTATTTACTGATACACTGAATTCATTCAAGCCAATTTCATTCCACTTTTTGCACTGCACACAAGCATTTTCTAACATCCAATTATCTATTGATATTATTTCCCCTACACTTTTAGCAATAGGAATAAATTCTATAGGCGGAATAATTCTATCCCCTTGCTTCCATCTTATAAGAGCTTCTGAATTTAACACTTTCATTGACTTTAAATCCATAATAGGCTGATAATAAACCATAAATTCATTATTTACTAATGCTTTATTTAATTTCATCTTCATTTCTAATTTATCAATTGCTTTGTGTTCCATTTTAGACGAGTATATTGCAAAGTCGTAGCCGCCACTTTTCTTAACTTCATACATGGCTAAATCAGCATTATTAATCAAAGTATCTGAATCTTCTCCATGCTCTGGGAATATACTTATACCTATGCTTGCTCCAATAATTAAAGCTTCTTCATTATAAGTAACTGGCTTTTTCAATTCCTTTTGTATTCTTAGAACAACTTCTTTAATATATATGTCAGATTCTATATCTTTTAATATAATTATAAATTCATCTCCACCAATTCTGCTAATTATGTCCTGTGTACCTATAGAATCTTTCAATGTAGATGCTACTTTTTTAAGAACTTTATCACCAACTTGATGTCCAAAATTATCATTTATATTTTTAAAATCATCTAAATCTATAAAAAGTAGTGCAAATTTTTTATCTTTATTTTTTAATAGCTCATTGATATTTTCTAACATCATTTTTCTATTAGGAATTTCTGTGAGAGCATCATAATATACATAATGACGTATTTGTTCTTCTGCACGTATTTTATCTTTTATTTGATCTATAAGTTTCGAATTTTTTCTTTCTAATTTTAAAGTGTATTTCTTTTCTAGCTCTGCTATTCTCTTTCTTTCTGAAATATCATGTATCAAAATTACAATACCTAGTTTATCGTCATACTCATCATATATAACTGTGCTTGATAATTCACATTCAATATATCCTTCATTTTTTTGTTGTAAATTAACCTCTACATTTTTCACATAACTATTTTTTATTATAGTATTGAAATCAATATTTTCATAAGATATTAAATCGCTGAACATTTTTCCTTCTAATTCTTTAAATTTATAATCAGTTATATTTGATGACGCTTCATTACAATTTTGGATTGCAAAATTCTCATCTAAAATAAATATTGGGTTCTTAACACTATTAAAAATGTATTCTGATAAATACTTCGAAGTAGTCAACATAAACCTATGCTTACTTATTGCATAGCAAACACCACCTAAAGCTATAGTTCCACTCAAAACTGCTGAAGGAAAGACAAGAATTCCAAACATAGGTAAAATAATATCTGTTAATACCCCTATGGTAATGCTTATAAAACATGTCCATAAAATAATTTTATTTTGCTTTCTTATTCTATTCTTTTTTGAATATCTTCCTCTATTAAATAGCATTACAAGACCTAATACATAAAAAATTATAGAACATATGCTGTATGCAATTTGACCAAATAAATTTGGAGCCACATCAATCCATCCATAAGGTCTTCTAATCATAGCTGAAGATGGTTCAACCATAATATTTAGCATAAATAATAATGCAACAGGAACGTGGGCTAAAATTATTATAATCCGATTGTATTTACTTTCTTTCTCATTATTTAATACAAATGCAAAATACAGCCAGTTACCAGAAAAAAAACAATACCCAAAAACAGAAACTGCCCTCCAAAAAAACGCTATATTTATATTTTCACAAGTCAGCATCATTGCATATCCAAATGCCCAAACAGCACAACACATGCTTAAATTTAAAAATATTTGATTAGCTTTTGATTTTTTGTCCATTCTGTATCCGTATATACCAATAAACGAATAAAAAACGCAACATAACATTAATGAAATAAATAAACTAATATAAATAAAACCACCTCCGGCATAAAATATTTTAATAAATTTTTACTTTATATAATTATTGAGAAACTATAACTTAAATTTTATACGTTTCTAATAAATAATCTCATATTTCAACATTTTCTGTCATTATATCATTTTATTCTTAATTTCATAAATATTCAAGTTCTGTAAATCTATACATTGCAAAAATTTTATCTTTTTACCAATAAATTTCATTTACATACATAAATACTTATTAATTAGACTTTTAGCAGTGCATATATAAGTTCTAAATGATATACTCACACCTTATAAAACCATTCACCTTGCATCATCTCATAGTTAAGATAGGCTTTTATAAATTAAACTTTTAAGAATATAGTATATTCCTAAAATAAGATTACAATACTTTAAATACAATAAATATAGAGGATGCAGATTTTTATAAACTTCAGCGTCCTCTATTACTAATTCCATTTCTTAAATAGTATTATTTATCTTCTCAAATATATTTCACATTTTTTATTGGTGACTTGAAAACTCTCGTGAGTTTTTCCTAAATTCTGTTGGAGTCATACCCTTTTTAGCCAAAAATTGTTTTATAAAATATGTATCATATTCAAAGCCAGTGGCACGTGCAATTTCGTTTAAGCTCATATCGGTATGAGTCAATAGAGTCTCAGAAACCTTTAATCGGTATGCTAGTAAGTAGCCCATTGCTGTGCATCCACATAAATCCTGAAAACTTTTATTTAGTGAAACACGATTTAAATGCGCACATCTTGTTAAATCTTCCAAGGTTATTTTGTCAGAATAGTTTATATGTATATATTCTAAAACTAAATTAGCAGGTGATTTTTCGCTATTGTGGTTTAGCTCTTCAATCACCCCCAGTATTTGGATTAAGTATTTTTTTATTCTGCAGACCCAAAGCGAATCACTTTGGGCATATACTTCTGTTCCCATAATAAAAAACCATTCATATAATTTCAAATATATTTTCTCATCTACAGCATATACCCTAGTATGAATTTTATCTTCTCCAAAAAGTAAAAGACCAGTTTTTATTTTTAGATTAGTTGACAGATATCCAGTAGTTTCTGAGAAATGAGCTGTATTAAAAAAATCTGGATGGAAACAAAATGATTGCGAAGAAACATTTTGTTTTTCAATAACTTCTATTTTATCCTCCATTGATAAACAAAGAATACTTGGAGCGACAATTTTCAAAGGGCGATCATTTAGTTGTAAATTCATGCTTCCACTCGTAATAAAAGTTATAGTTAAACGCTCCTTATAAGGAAGATTTACAAAGTTTTCATTTGCAATAAATTCTATATATACAGTTCTATTCTTGTGACGGTCTGCCTGCGGCATAAACATTCCTCCATTGGGTACATTAAAATAAATAATAAATTTAAATTACCATTTATATTTTCATTAATCAATAGCAAAATCTAAGACAAATGCTAAAAAAATCCCTATATCAAAAGTCGACGATTCCACAGTCGCCTTTGAGATTTTGTTCTTGTTCTTTTACAAATAGTATAGTTAAAAGCTTCATTTATGACATTGTATCATATTTTCTAAATGGTAGACTATTATTAAGAATTAAAGAAAGTTATGCAAAATAAGTCCATTAATAGCTTAATGTTCATAACTTATATGAAAGGAGAATTATTATGTCAATTAAAAAATTCAATATCCAAGTATCTGATGAGGTACTTAATGATTTAAAATACAGATTGGATCATATACGCTGGCCTGAGCTGCTAGAAAACTCAAGTTGGGAACGAGGCACTAATATAAATTATTTAAAATCACTTGTTTCATATTGGAAGGATGAATTTGACTGGCGCGCACAAGAAAAAGAATTAAACCGTTTTTCTCATTTTCGTTGTAATGTGGATGGGATAGATATTCACTTTATACATGAAAAAGGAAAAGGACCTAATCCAACACCAATTATACTTACTCATGGATGGCCTGATAGTTTCATACGTTATCAAAAGATTATCCCACTTCTTACTGACCCTGCAAGTTATGGTGGTGATCCTAATGATTCTTTTGATGTAATTGTCCCTTCATTACCTGGTTTTGGTTTTTCTAGTGCTTCAAAACATAGTGGCATGAATAATTATCGTGTTTCTGAGCTTTGGGCAAAGCTAATGACTGAAAAACTTGGCTACAGTAAGTTTGCTGCTGCAGGTGGAGATATGGGTTCAGGTGTTACAAGATACTTGGCATTAAATCATCCAGAACATCTAATAGGAATCCATCTAACTGATATTGGAATTATCAGAGATCTTATGATATCAGATGATACAAAGCTTTCAGAAGATGAATTGAGTTATAAGAAAATTGCTTCAGAATGGATGTCAAATGAGGCAGGTTATATGTCTATTCAATCTACAAAACCTCAAACCATTGCCTATGGACTTTCTGATTCACCAGTAGGCTTGGCTGCATGGATTATAGAAAAATTTCGCGGTTGGAGTGATTGTAATGGTGATTTAAATAAAAACTTTAGTAAAGATGAACTTCTCACTAATATAATGATCTATTGGGTCACAAATACCATAGGCTCATCAGCAAATGCATATTATGAAAATACACATTCATTGCCACCGATGGGACACATAGATGTACCAACTGGCATGGCTTTATTCCCAGCTGATGTATTGCTGCCACCAAAAGAATGGGCTATGCGCAATTTAAATATCACCCGCTGGACTACAATGCCTAAAGGAGGACATTTTACAGCCATGGAAGATCCTAAACATTTTGCTGAAGAAGTTCGCACATTCTTTAGAACTTATAGGTAAGCTTGAACTTATGTCATGGCTTACCGAAATTATAAACTTAAAGTTTCAACAAATTTGTGAATATGTTCATACAATAAATCTATATTTAAATTGTTTTGAAATTGGGAGCAATCGTTATTGATGCAACCTGCAATTTAGCACTTTCAGAGAAATTTTCATAGTCCTGCGAAATAACAATGTTTCTGTTTTCGGTGGATTATCACATAAGTCTCAAGTTAATTTAACCTTTAAACCTATATGTTTATTCATTTAGGATCCTCAATTAAAAGAAAATTAATTTAAATTCTAGGAGGTTTTAGTTATGGAATATTTTTACTTATGTCGTTTTTAACTGAAAAAAATGTTACTAAATTTGAAATTACTAAATAGTTAAATTCCAAAACAAAAAGTAAGCTGCTCCTTTACCTTATTCCTTTTACCCTTCATTAATAAAAGCGTTCTAGTTTACTAAAAGTGTTTAACACTTTATAGAACTAGAACGCTAATTAATAACTTATGCTATTATTCTATATTTCCGTACTTATCTTTTGAAAGCTCAATAAATTCTTTTAGAGCTTGAGAGACATACCGATTTTTTTGGTATCCAATAGCTAATGTGCCATGAGTTTTGTTGTACTTCAGATGATAAAGATTAACTCCAGTAATTGTATTCTTATCGAATATTAAATGTTTATTATTCATTAGAGTTTTTGGATAGAAAGTAATTCCCATTCCTTTAACTGAAAGTGCCAATACTGTTTCAATGCTTTCTGTCTCCAATATAATATTGGGTTTTATTTCTTTTTCATTAAACATTTCATCTGCAATAATTCTAACTCTATTTTTAGCATTAACCATTAGAAATGGGCAATCTTTTAGTAATGTAATATCCATATCTTTTTCAAGTTTTTGTTTTACTTCCTTATAATTGTTAGGAAAATATTTTACTAATATATTATCTGGAACAACCATCAGAACTTCTTCATTACAAAGTGGAACTATCTCTACATTTTCAACATTAAAAGGTAACATTCCTATTATTAAATCTACGTCACCTTTTAATAAAGCTGCATCTAGTTCCTTTGAGTTTCCTTCAAGTAAATGTAAATTAATATTAGGAAACTTTTCATTATAATAAGGAAGAATTTCTGGCAAAAAAGCTCGTCCCCTTGTATGTGAAGCTCCAATAAACAAATCTCCACGTTTGAAATCTTTAATATCTGCCAATTCTTTTACTGACTGCTCTTTTAAATCTAAAATTCTTACGGCATTTTTCACTAAACTTTTCCCCGCTGGCGTCAATGTTAATGGCACTGTACGATTAAATAATTCAACCCCCAAATCATTCTCCAATTTTGAAATATGAGAACTTAATGACTGTTGAGAAATAAACAATTTTTTTGCCGCTTTTGTAAAATTCAGCTCTTCTGCTGCTGTTAAAAAATACTCTAAATTAAGAAAATTCATCATAACGTAACACTACTCTACCTTGTATTTAATATAAATATATTGCATCTATAGATAAACCAATTATAAGCTAGATATATACTGTAAAATATATTCCAACTAGAAATATATGCATAAGTTTTAGGCTTAGTTGGTTTATCTATAATTTTACTTGATTATTTATCATCAAACGTATTTACTTTCCTAGCGTGATCTCTTCAAACTATATTCTAAAACATTCTATTCTCTTAAAGCTTTCTAGAAATTAGTACGCTTAATAACTCTTCTATTTTATCATATACTTCTTTTTCCTTGCAATCCAGAGTTTTCCCTATAAATTTATTTAATTTAGTATTTCTCCAGTAGAGTTTTAAATTTATAAATAAATTCTTTACATATTTTAGAAAAATAAATTTCTGTTTTAACAAATAATCTTTCGTTTTCTAGCTCCTAGTTTTAAATATCATCTCTACGTCATATTTTTTGCTTAAAGATTCTTATATACTTCTGCTAAATGCTTTGTTAACTTTGTATTTTCTCTATAATCAACCTGACAATCAATAATTACTGGCACATCTTGCTTAAAGGCTTCCTCTAAAATTGGTATTAAGTCTTCTGACTTTTCCACTCTATATCCTTTTGCATACATACTTTCGGCCATTTTAACAAAGTCTGGATTTGTGAATTCTACATAGCAGCTCTTGCCGTACTGATCTTCTTGTTTCCATTTTATTAACCCATAATTTCTATCGTTAAAAATTAAAACGACAATCGGAGTACCTATACGAAGTGCTGTTTCTATTTCCTGATTATTCATCATAAAACCACCATCACCAACAATTGCTAATACTTTCTTACTAGGATTTATTAATTTTGCTGCAATTGCACCTGGAACTCCTATTCCCATCGTTGCAAAACCATTAGAAATTATACAGGTGTTTGGCTCATAGCAATTATAGTGCCTTGCAATCCACATCTTATGTGCTCCAACATCTGAAACCACAATGTCATGGGGGCCCATAACTTTTCTGACATCACTTAAAATTTTCTGAGGTTTCATTGGAAAACTTTCATCCTCTGCATAGATTTGATGTTCATTAACCATTTTTTCTTTGATTTTTAGTGCGTCAACTGGCTCTTCTTTTCTAGATGTTCTTCTCATTATATTATATAAAGCATCTGAAATATCACCAACTACTTCAACTATTGGCTGATAAAGCTTATTGATGTGTGATGGTCTGGTGTCGACATGGACAATTTTAGTATCTCCATTTACATTCCATTTTGCTGGTGCATATTCTACAATATCATAACCAATTGTAACTACTAAATCAGCATCTTCAATAACTTTATTTACATAATCTTTCTGGGGAATTCCTATTGTCCACATTGAATATATATTATCAAAAGGAATTATTCCTTTTGCCATCATAGTATTTATTACTGGAATCTTTAAATTACTTGCGAATTCTGTAACTGCTTTTGCAGCATTATTACGAATAGCTCCACTTCCAGCTAAAATAACTGGATTTCTTGCTTTAAATATCTCACTTGCAGCTTCTTCTATTGATGCTAAGGCTGCATATTCTTTTGGTGGAATTTTCTTTTCTAATGGTTTTTCACAAATACTTACAGGCATCTTCGAAATATTTACAGGTAAGTCTATATGACAGGCTCCAGGTTTTTCGCTTTCAGCATATTTGAAAGCAATTCTTACAATTTCATTTACTGTATCTGGTCTAACAATTTGCTTACTTCTCTTAGTAATTGGTTCAAACATTTTACAAAGATCCAAAAATTGATGCGATGTTATATGCATTCTTTCAGTTCCAACCTGTCCAGTTATTGCAACTACAGGGGCACCATCGCTATGTGCATCTGCTACTCCTGTTACTAAATTAGTTGCTCCTGGACCAAGTGTTGATAAGCATACTCCTGCTTTACCTGTTAACCGTCCATATAAATCAGCCATAAATGCAGCCCCTTGTTCATGACGAGTCGTAATAAACTTAATACTTGACCCTTCAATAGCATTCATTACTTCTAAGTTTTCCTCTCCTGGAATTCCAAAAATATATTCTACTCCTTCTGCTTCCAAGCATTTAACTAACAGCTGTGCTGTATTTAATTGAGCTTTTTCATTTTTTTCTGTCCCCATAATAAACATCCTCTAATCTATATATTTTAGTATTATGCTTAATGCATTAATATTTTCTCAAACATCATACTTCAATTAAAAATGTTTTTCCAACAACTTTTTTCCTATTTAATTACAATAAAATGGTTGTGATTAAATGAGGAAAATCAAATAATTTATTTAACAACTGTTTAGTTGTAGTTCTACAATAAAAAATTTGTTTGAATGATGTTTAGAATAATGATAAAATTGTTTTGGTAAATATATTTAATTTTAAATAAATTCTTGAAAAAAATTTATTTTTTATGTAAAATTATAATTAAATAGTAAGACAATGGAGTCATTTATTAAAATGGCTCTTTTTTTATATTTATTCTTTTTAACTTACAGATGTTAATAAAAAACTTAATATAAGAATTATTTTTAAGGGGGAATAGTTTATGTACAAAATAGATTTAAATTCAGATCTTGGGGAAAGCTTTGGTGCTTATAAAATTGGCTCTGATGAAGAGATTCTTAAGTATGTTACTTCAGTAAATATTGCTTGTGGATTTCATGCAGGAGATCCGTCAGTTATGAGAAAAACTGTTAAAAACGCTCTACTCAATAATGTATCAATTGGTGCTCATCCTGGTCTTCCAGATTTAATTGGTTTCGGAAGAAGAAATATGTCAATCACTCCAGATGAGGCATACGACATGGTAATATACCAAGTTGGAGCCTTATACGGATTTATAAAAGCTGAAGGTGGAACTATGCAGCATGTAAAACCTCATGGAGCATTATACAATATGGCTGCAAAAGATGAAAAATTAGCAATAGCAATAGCACAAGCAGTTTATGATATAAATCCAGAATTAATTTTATTTGGTCTAGCAGGAAGTGAATCAATTAAACAGGGGCGTTTAGTTGGCCTTAGAACAGCTAGTGAGGTTTTTGCAGATAGAACATATCAAAATGATGGTTCTTTAACACCAAGAAGTCAAAGTGACGCTATGGTAACTGATGAAAAAGAATCTATAGAACGCGTTATACGTATGGTTAAGGATAAAAAGGTTAAATGTCAGCAAGGTAATGATATAGGTATTGAAGCTGAAACTGTATGCATTCATGGGGATAGTGCTAAAGCTTTAAACTTTGCTCTTGAAATAAATAACACTTTAACTAATTCGGGTATAGAAATTATTTCTTTTGAGTAATTTTTAAATTATATATGAAGAACTTATATTTATATCAATAAAAAATTTATATTATAAGGGGGCTATAATATGGAAGAATTAAAAGAATTAAAAGAAAGTCCAATCACGGAAGAAATAAGTGGGTTTAAAAGTACTTCTAAACTAAAATCTTATTTGGGTGCAATTTTTCTAATGGCAATCACAGCAATAGGCCCTGGGTTTTTAACTCAGACCACAGTATTTACTCAGAAATTAGGTCCTAGTTTTGGTTTTGTAATATTGGCATCAATAATACTTGACATTGGTGTTCAACTTAATGTTTGGCGAATTATTGTTGCTTCAGGGAAAAGAGGTCAAGAAATTGCTAATTTGGTCCTTCCTGGGCTTGGATATGTTGTTACAACTTTAATTGTAATTGGAGGTTTAGCTTTCAATATTGGTAATGTTGCGGGAGCAGCTCTTGGATTAAATGTTTTATTTGGAATACCATTTAAAGCTGGAGCCATAATCACTGCATTTATTGCACTATCTATTTTTTTATTTAAGCAAGTTGGAGAAATAATGGATAGATTTGTGAGGGCTTTTGGAATCGTCAGAATATTATTAGCTATATTTGTCATGATAGCTGCTACTCCGCCAGTAGGACAAGCTGCTGTGAAAAGTATTTTTCCCGATTCAATTGATATGATGTCTATAATCACACTTGTAGGAGGAACTGTAGGAGGTTATATAACTTTTGCGGGTGCTCATAGACTTATAGATGCAGGAATAAAAGGAAAAAACTTAGTTCCAGAAGCAACAAAAAGCTCTGTAACTGGAATTTTAATTACTGGAGTTATGCGCGTAGTTCTTTTCTTGGCTGCTCTTGGTGTTATTACAAAAGGATATGCGATAGACCCTACAAATCCTGCTGCTTCTGTTTTTCAAAGTGCCGCTGGAAATATAGGCTATAAAATTTTTGGAATAGTATTATGGTCAGCTGGAACTACATCAGTTATAGGTTGTGCTTATACTTCAGTATCATTTATGAAATCTTTCAGTGAAAAAATAGATAAATTCTATAGCAAAATTATAATTGCATTTATTGTTTTTTCTACTATTGTTTTTGTAATAGTAGGACAACCAGCAAAAGTTCTTGTTATTGTTGGGACAATAAATGGATTCGTACTTCCTATAACACTTACTTCTATTTTAATTGGTGCTCATAATAAAAAAATTGTTGGAGAATATAAACACCCTATCTGGATGACTATTGCTGGATTCATAGTTGTAGCAATTACAGCATATATGAGTGTTCATACTGCTCTTACGCAGCTTTTCTAATTATTAGGTTACTATCAAAGAGAATGAGGTTCCACTATTTTGGGCCTGTGGTGTAAACTCCACAAGCAGTTGCTATGGAAGTTAAACCAGAGATTATAATCACCCATTCTCCAAGGCATATGTTTATAACTGATATAAATGATGAACAGTTTAGTGTTTTATAATTTTCAAAAATCTTTGGAGGCTAATATACTATGGATAAAAATAAATTTGAAATTTCTCAAATAAGTGAAACATCAACTTTAGTTGAATTCGGGAAAGAAATTAGTGCAGATATAAATAAGAAAGTTCGTACTTTCTGTTCATATCTTGATAAACATCCTTTCACTGGAATGGTAGAATATATACCTGCCTTTGCTAGTGTTTCTATTGTTTATAATCCTTTAAAACTTAATACCGACTCTCCTTATGATGATGTAAAATCTATTTTAAATGATATATTGTCTAAGCTTGACTTTACTTCACCTGACAAGGAGCACATTGTTGCAATCCCGGTATGCTATGGAGGAGAATTTGGCCCAGATTTAGAACATGTGGCTAAAATTAATAATCTTACAGTAGATGAAGTAATTAAAATTCATTCAGAAGGAAACTATTTAGTATATATGATCGGATTTGCACCAGGTTTTCCTTATTTAGGAGGAATGTCTGAAAAAATTTCAGCACCAAGACGCGAGTCCCCAAGAGCAGCAATACCAGCCGGATCAGTTGGTATTGCTGGAATGCAGACAGGAGTATATCCAATAGAAACTCCTGGTGGATGGCAGCTTATTGGCAGAACCCCAATAAAATTGTTTAATTTAGATGGAAATCCTAAAAGTCTTTTAAAAGCTGGAGATATAGCTAAATTCTATCCTATTTCTTATGAAGATTATTTAAAGCTAAAGGAGGAAAATTAGTGAATATATCTGTTTTAAGTTCAGGACTCCTCACAACTATACAAGATCTTGGAAGAATTGGCTATCAAAAATATGGAGTTATAGTCAGTGGTGCCATGGATACTTATGCTATGAGACTTTCTAATATTATGGTTGGAAATGATGAAAATGAATCTGTCTTAGAAATGACATTAATTGGACCTTCCTTAAAGCTTGAAAAAGGAACTTTATTTTCATTAACTGGTGGAAATCTCTCCCCTACCATTAATGAAATAAAAGTTCCTATGGGAAGACCTATTTATTTAACTAAGGACTGTATCCTAAAATTTGGCCCATGCATTAAAGGCTGCCGATCTTACTTGGCTGTTGCTGGAGGCTTTGATGTTCCAAAGGTTATGGGAAGTAAAAGTACATACTTAAGGGCTGGATTTGGTGGTTTTAATGGAAGAGCACTAAGAAAAGATGATGTACTTAGCATTGGTGTTAAAAGTCAGCTATCACATGAAATAATAAAAAAAATGAAAGATATTGAGGGCAATGGAGACTTTGTTTCTTCAGGCTGGTATATGAAAAACTTCATGATGCAAAACCCTGATAGTACAGTTATTAGAGTATTTGAAGACAGACAATTTAATGCGATCTCTGAAGAAAGCATAAATAAATTCTTTAATTCAAAGTTTAACGTAGAAAATCAGTCTGATAGAATGGGTTATCGTTTATCTGGTGAAAAAATTGAACTTAAAGAAAAATTAGAAATGATATCTGAAGAAGTATCTGTTGGAACTATTCAAATTCCTCCAGATGGCAATCCAATCATTCTTTTAGCCGATAGACAGACAGCTGGAGGATATCCAAAGATTGCTCATGTTGCATCTGTAGACATACAAAAAATAGTTCAGCTAAAACCTAACGATAAAATTACATTTAAGAAAATCACACTAAAGGAAGCTGAAAAACTATATTTTAAAAGAGAAAAAGATATTATAGAGCTAAAAAAATCCATGAGATTAATAACTATATAGAGTTTAATGAGTGCATATATTATATAGTAGGAACTTTTAAAACTAAATTTTTAGAAATAAATAAAGATTTATACTAATGTACCTTTTTATCTTTTTAAATTCTTACCTTTTTAAATTGTAAAAAATTTAAAAAGGTAAGAATTTTTGATCTTTTAAAGTTTTATATATATATTTCTAGCATCATTTACAGATAAAAAATTTAAGAATTCAACTTATTAGATGAGAATATTTATAAAATTGCTAAAACTTTAGATTCATATCTTCACTAGAAATAATAAATATATTTGTAACCACAAGTGGCATAATAAGGATAAAATATTTGAAAATGAGCTGTTAAATATTTCGGTAAGTTACTACATAAGTATAGATTATAGCTGAAGAATTTGATTTATACTTTGCAATAAATACCATTCTAAAAAGCAGAAACATTTTTATGCAGCAAGCATTAATGGTGCAACCTGCAATTTAGCACTTTCAGCGAAATTTTCACAGTCCTGTGAAATAACAATGTTTCTCCTTTCGGTGGATTATTGCATAAGTCTATGTTATATATTGTTTATCTATAAATTTTTTGCTTTAATTAAATCAATCCATTTTTTTGTAGAAATTCTACAGCAACATCTTTAGGATCTTTTTTTAATTCATCTACTTCATAGTTTAATTCGCCCATTACATCATTATTAAGTAAATCTCCTACTTCTTCTACAAGCGGTTGAATTTCAGGATATTTCTTTAATGTCTCAGCTCGTACAACCGGAACCGCATAATATGGAGGGAAGAAGTTTTTATCATCTTTTAAAACACTTAAATCATATTTTTTTAATAATCCATCTGTTGAAAATGCATCTATAACATCACTTTCTTTATTCATTAATGCCGCATACCTAGGACTACCATCTATGCCTACAGTATTCTTAAGATTCAAATTATATTTTTTAGCTAAACCTACTAATCCATCTTCCCTATTCAGGAACTCTAAGGTTGTAGTTGCAGTAATGTCATTTGAAACTTTAGATAGGTCACTTATTGTTTTGAGATTATATTTTTTAGCAGTTTCTTTCGTTACAGCAAGTGTATAGGTATTATTAAATCCCATCTGTTTTAATACTTCTATATTATACTTATCTTTAAAATCTTTTTTTACTGTATTATAAACTTCTTCTACATCTGATATAGGTTTATACTTTAATTCATCTCCATAGGCTGTACCCGTATAATCTACAGACATATCAACATCTCCATTTTGCATAGCTGAAAATATAACCTGAGTACCACCTAATGCAAATTTACGATTAACTGAAATATCTGTTTTTCTTTCAATAAGCTCTGATAATATATTTCCTAAAATCTCTTGTTCAGTAAAGTCCTTGCTACCAATTGTAATAACTTTTTTATTAGAAATCTTTTTAGATAATCCACTTACTGCAAAAATCCCAATAAGTACACATGCAGTGGCTGCTAATATACCCTTTTGTATTTTTCTAGATCTTATTTTTGCTTCTTTGGATTTATTATTAGCTTTTTGCAAACTGATTGGTGTAACAAGTTTTTCCACAATACTAAATAATCCATCTACTAATAATGCTAATACACATGCAGGTATTGCTCCTGCTAAAATTTGATAATTGTTAACAGTTCTTATACCAGAAAAGACTAAATATCCTAGACCACCGCCACCAATAAATGCCGCCATAGTCATAAGTCCTACTGCTGTAACTGCTGAAATTCTTATTCCTGACATTATTACTGGTAGTGCTAATGGAATTTGAACCTTAACTAAAACTTGAAATTTAGTAAGTCCGATTCCCTTTGACGCCTCTAGCATGTCTGAATTTATACTATCAATCCCTGTTGTTGTATTTTTTATAATTGGCAATAATGAGTATAGTACTACCATTACAATCGCTGGCGGTGTACCAATCCCTAAGAACGGTATTGCAAATCCTAGAAGTGCCAGGCTTGGAATTGCTTGTACAACACTAGCTATTCCTAAGATTGGCTTGTTTAGCTTTTTCACATAGCTTGTAAGAATTCCTAGTGGCATACCAATTATTATTGCTATCCCAACGGATAATGCTGTAAGCTTAATGTGTTCAAGCAGTAATGTAATTATCTGATCTTTTGATGTAAATATATAATTTAAAAATTCGTTCATACTAATTCACCTCTTCCATATCTAAAAACTGACTACTTAGAGTTGTTACCAAGCTACTTTTGGTAATTATACCTTTTAAAACTCCAAAGTCATCAAGAACAGGTACTTGCCCTATTTTATGTTCTTTTACAAGTTCAAGAATGTCTATAATTGAATCATCAGGCTGTACACTTATAAATTTATTATTCATTATCTCTTCAACAGGAATATTTCTATCAGTTTTATTTTGAATCTGCTTTGCTGTAATAATTCCTAAAAGATAACTTTCTCTATCTATAACCATTAAACTATCAACTTTTGAACTTCTCATTTTTTCAATACATCTTAAAAGTGATGCATTTTTAAAACAAACAACAGGATGGTCAATCATTATATCCTTAGCTCTTATAAATTCTGGTGAAGACCATATTCTATTCTTCCCTATAAATTCACTTACAAAATCGTTTATAGGATTTTTAAGTATATTTTCAGGCGTATCATATTGCACAATTTCACCTTTATTCATTATGCAAATCTTATCTGCTATTTTTATTGCTTCATCCATGTCATGAGTTACAAACACAATAGTTCTTTTTAAGTTACTCTGTAAATCAATTAACTCCTCTTGAAGCTGAACTCTAGTAATTGGATCTAATGCACTAAAAGGCTCGTCCATTAAAATTATTTCTGGATTAGTAGCAAAGGCTCTTGCAACGCCGACTCTCTGCTGCTGCCCACCACTAAGTTCTGTTGGATATCTATCTAAAAAGTCATTACTGTTTAATCCAACCATATCCATAAGTTCAAGAGTTCTTTTTTCTATACTTACTTTATTTAACTTTTCAACTTTAGGAATCATCTCAATATTTTCTCTAATTGTAAGATGCGGAAACAATCCTGTCTGCTGTATTACATATCCAATATTTCGTCTAAGTTTTATCACATCTTTTGAAGCAATATCTTCTCCATTAATAAAAATCTTACCTGACGTTGGCTTAATTAGCCTATTTATCATTTTTAAGGTTGTGGTCTTTCCACATCCACTTGATCCTATAATAGCAACAAGCTCTCCTCTATTTATCTTTAGTGTAATATCCTTGAGTATTGTTTTGTTTTTAAAATCTTTGCGAACATTTTTAAATTCTATCAAAAATTCCACTCCCCTTCCGTTAACAACTTTCTATCTATATACAAGTTGTTACTTTTTATAGTTTTAGTAACAACTTAATTGTAATATAAGGTTGTTACTTTTGTCAAACTTGAACTTTTTTGCTTTTTGTGTTATAGAGTTTCATATTGAAAATCTGAGATACTACAAAGAGCGAAATTAGATAAATATTCATAAACTATTGAATCATAACATTCAATAAGCATCGGAAGTGAGCTGTTATATATTTAATTTTGATTTGGATTAAGATTTTTCACGCTAAAATTATAACGGGTAATATACTAACCATTTTTATAATCTAAATGGTTAGTATATTACCCGTTACAAATTAATTCAGAGATATATTATGGATATAAGAATTTATTTACTCTCTCATAGCAGCTTTCATCACCGACAAAATAAAAAATATCATTATCACGTAACACAGCATATGGTCCTGGTGACATTTCTAGACATCCATTTCTTTTAATACATACAATTGTTGCAGAGGTATTATGCCAAAAATTAATTTCAGCTACATTTTTATCTATGTAGGGGGTCTCCTTAGTTATACGTATCTCAAATGGTATGAATGGATTTATAGACTTAAATCTATCAGTCCTATCTAATAAATCAATTATTTGTTCTCTTAATAAATCATTTTCTTTTTTCTGTTCTTCTAATTTATCTAATATATCATTTCTTAAATCATTAACCGTCTTAACATCATTATACTGCTTGATAAATTTCATGGCATTTTCAGTTGATTTTATTATTACACCACTGCCCTTATTGGCATCTACAATATCCACATCCGCAAGTATTGCTATAGCTCTTCTAGCCGTTTCTGCTGAAACTCCATATTGACTTGCAAGTACAGAACGCGCATATATTTTTTCACCAACTTGATAATGTCCACTTGCTATTTTTGAAGCAATATCTGTGGCAATCTGCTGATAAACAGGACTAACTATTCTTATTTTTTTTTCCATCTTTTCTTCTATCCTCTTATTAAAATAAAATTTAAATACCTTTGAAAATATTACGGAATACTTCCAAAGGTATTTTATCATATATTTTTATTTTCTGCTATTTTTCTTAACTTATTATAATCTAACTTCATATAATTTATAAAATCCAGAGAATCAAAACCTTATAAATTTTAAAGCCTAAATAAATAACAAAAAAGTTTCATTACTACACTACTAATTTTTACTTAAAAGTTCTAAATTCATACCCTTGACCCTTTAAATACTCTATTATTCCTGGTAAGGCTTTAGCTGTTTCTTCTTTACCATATGTGTCATGCATTAATAGTACTACTTTTGTTTTGTTTTCAACAGTCTTCTTAACCTCTTCTATTAATTGATCTGCATTTTTATGAGGGCCTTCTGCATCTTTTGATAATGCATTCCAATCTACATAATGATAATCTTTTTCCTTCATTATTTTATCCACTTCCCCAGTATTTTTCCAAGACATATGCCCCCCTGGAAATCTAATAGCCCTTGTAGAAAAATCCTCTCCTAAAACTTTCTTTAATGACTCATTAGTTTTATTAATCTCCGACATGAAGTTATTTGTGTTGACACTTCCATTCGGATATAAGTACTTGTAATTATGTGAATATGAATGATTTCCTATAGCATGTCCTTCTTCAAGTTCCTGCTTTAGCAAATTTTTATTAGCTTCACTTTTGTCTATCGCTTTTCCAAGAACAAAAAAGTTGCCTTTACATTTTCATCCTTAAGAGTCTTTAATATTGATGGAGTATTAGTTTCAGATGGTCCGTCATCAAAAGATAAGTAAACGACTTTTTTACCATCAGTATCTTCAATTTTCTGTCCTTTCGCTTGTTGCGTTAAAAATTTCTCTACAGATGCAACATCATCAACATAAGAATCATTTTGCACTTCAGCATTTGTGTCATCTTCTTTGGGTTTACTAGCTTCATCATCTTGATTTGACCCAACAGCCTCATTAGATGCAAGTGCTTGTACATTTTTATCCTTTGAAAAAAATTTATCATCTATTATAGATGCAGCTAAACCGCCTAATGCCACAATTATAATAGTTAAAATTAATATTCTCTTTCTTCGTATGCGAGCATTTCTGTTATATCTACTATATCTGTAATTGTTTCTCATTTCCTTATCCCCTCGTATTTCCTATTATGTATATTACAAAAATAATCCTTTATAAATAATTCTAAAATATTACAAGAATTTTAGCTGCAATTCTGAATTGTAAAATATGTATTGTGAATTACAGCATATATAATATCTTTCCATAATTATCATTTAACTACTAAAAATTATACCTCATTATATAAGAAAATTGTATCATATAACAATAATCGCCAAAATATTTTTTATTCCGTGCAAAAACCAACACCTCAATAAGCCATATCAATATTTTAATTTAAAATACTTAATTATTTGTAACAAAAATATTACAATTTATTAACTTAGTTATTTGCCGTAATATATTGCAAGAATTTTAGCCATAATTGTGAAATATGTATTGTGAATTTCAGCATATAGATATCCAAAACAAAACTTAGACTTGTGCAATAACTTTCCGAAAGAAAAGATACTCTGTTGTTTCGGTTACTGAGAATATGCTGAGGCTTTCTAACCTCATAAGTTGCACCATTTCATCATGTTCCCAAGCAAACTCGTGACAAGCAAAACTAGAACAATTTTATATCTAATTTCTAGTATAATTCCCAAAAACTAAAGTATATGGATATCTATACATTACTAAAATAAGAAAAAAAGCTGAAACAACCTATTATTTTTTAGGTTATTCCAACTATTTTTAAAATTAATCCTATGTTATTTAGTTGCATTTCCATATAGATAACACAATCATAAACTATACTTAGACTATGAAATATCTTCCAACCAGAAATGAGTAATATACTTTTGTGGAATGTTTCATTGGTAATTTTGATGGATGTGATTCTTTGGCTATAAGTTGTTCCAAATGTGCTAGTTCAAAGCTTGTTCTTTGAGGCTAGCACTTTGGGTGCAACTTTATAGCCTTAGAATCACCCATCAGAATTACCTAGGAACTGGAACAAAAGTATGTTATTCATTTCGGTAAGTTATGACATAAAATTAGTTACTGCTAAGTACCCAAGGTTTTTCAATACTATTTTTTAGGATATTATAAGTATCGATAAGATTCATTAGTGAGTTATCTAAATCCTTACTCTTTAAAAGTTCAGCTTTGTAGTCATTTTCAGTTATTATTCCTAAATCTACTTTTGCTTTTAGAGACCTAAGCTTTGTATTATTAGATATAATCTGTTCATTTAGTCTCTTTATTTGATTTTCTAAGTCACATAATGTTGAATAATTCTCTTTTAATACATTTTTAAGACTTTTCTTTGAATCATCTAATTTAACCTTGGCTTCTGCCAAACTGTATCTGCCTTCTAAATAGGACTGATAATTATTAAATGCATTTAAGTATTGCTGCACATAGCTAACAATGGCTAAACAATATTCCTGAGTATTGAAAGTTTTGTTGCCATCACCATCAATCTCGTAATAATCATTCTTATTAACCTTCACCACTTTATTTTCATAATAACTAAGCTTATTCATATCCTCTTCTCGTAGCTCATGCATATAATCATCAGTAAGTTTAATAATTTCATCATTATACTTTAAATAACTATCTATTTTATCATCTAAATATTCATCTAGCGAGCCATCTATTTTTAAGATTTCATAACTAATACTTGAATCCAATGTATAATCTGATAAATTTAGATTTGTTAATACTCCTAAATAATCTAAATTATTTCTTAGTGAGTTTTCTTTAGCCTTTATCTCATCTTGTGCCTTATTCAATTCAATTTGCTTGTCCTCTAACTGATTAGGAATTGCAAGCCCTACTGAAACTTTCATTTTTAAAGCATCTAAATCATTATTTTTGATTTCTAAACCTGTTTTTAATTTGTCTATATCAATCTTTTTTAAGATGATTGAATTATATCTCTTTGTAACATCATTTGTTATTTGATCCTGCAAAAAAGCTTCAGACTGAGCAGTTTGTTTCTTTTGAAGTTTAAGCTTATCAGATGGAAAATCATCTACTTTATCATTGCCAGTCCTTAAATTATTATCATCAGAGAAATCATCTTTTTCATCCTGAAGATCCAACTTATCATCATACAGCTTCAATTCTTTTTCTTTCAAAGCTAACTTATCACTATTATCAACAGCAGATTTTATAAGCTCATCTAATGTAATAATCTTCTTTGTTTTACTAGTTTGTCCGCCTAAAGTATTAGTGTTTTCATCTGATGTACTTGAATTTAATACAATAGAATTATTTTTATCTTCCACTGTTTTCGTATTTTCAGCTGCAAAAGCAGGAATAATCGCTCCATTAATCATGCTAACTGTAATACCAGCTGCAATTACTTTATTTATCTTCCTATTCATTATTATTCACCCACTCAATTAATAATTTGATTTGTTACTCTTTCATATTTCTTGTACTAAATTTTTTCGTGTCTATAGCTTGCCCAGAAGCACTCATTAATGAGTTAAATATTTAAAATTAGAAATATCCCAACCACAGAAATTTGATACACATAAGTTCACTTCTCACTGAATAACACTATAGATAAACAATCTAATAATTTGATTTATACTTTGCAATAAATACCATATTAGAAAGTAGAAACATTTTTATGCAGCAGGCATTGAAAATGAGCTGTTAAAAGTTCTTAATTGTAGGTTGTTCCATTAACGCTTGTCACAATGAAATTGGGAGCAAGCATTAGTGGTGCAACCTGCAATTTAGCACTTTCAGCGAAATTTTCATAGTCCTGTGAAATAATAATGTTTTTACTTTCGGTAGGTTATTACATAAGTCTAAGTTATATACTGTTTGTCTATATATTTAATACAAATTATTCATTCTCGCCTTCATTAATAATTTCCTCCTCCTTTATTTCTACTTCTTTATTCTCTAGAACAATTTTATTTTCAGGCTTTTTGTCTACTTTGTACCAAGAAGCATAAATAACTGGAAGTACAAACAAGGTTAAGATAGTTGCTACAAATAGTCCTCCACTCATTGCCACTGCCATAGGGCCCCAGAAAGTATTTTTAATTAATGGTAACATCCCTAAAATTGCAGCTACAGCAGTTAAGATAATTGGCCTAAATCTTAAGATAGTCGAATCTATAATAGCTTCACGGACAGATTCTCCAGTCTTAATATGATTTGCAATTTGATCAACTAAGATGACAGAATTTCTTATGATTATACCCATTAGTGCTAAAATACCTAACACTACGACAAACCCCATTGGACTGTTAAGCATAAGTAAAGCTAATGTTACCCCAATTATTCCAAGTGGTGCTGTAAGTAAGGTCATTATCATCTTTGGTACGTTTTGTAGTTGAAGCATCAAGAGAATTACCATTAAAACTATCATAATAGGAACAACATCTCTAACCTGAGCCAATCCTTTATTACTTCTTTCAAGAGCTCCACCCATATCTATGCTATATCCTGAAGGGAGAGTCTTTCGTAAATCTTCAAGCTGATTGTATATATTTGTCTCAGCATCATTTCCTGTTATGCCTGGTAATACTTCTGCTTGGACTGTTATAGTCGGTTTTAAATCTCTTCTTACTATATAGCCATCTTCAGCATCATAATTTATTTTAGCAATTTGATCCATTGGTATAAACCCGCCGCTTGGTATTGGAATATTTATATTCTTTATATAACCAAGATCACTAATGTTAACTGAATCCATTTTAACTACTATATCTACTGTCTTATCATCTTGTCTAAATTGAGATACTGTAGTGCCTGACAATTGTCCTTGCAAGAATAATGAAATTTGTTGACTGTCTAAACCAAGTGCCCTAGCTTTATCCTGGTCCACTTCAATAGACATTGCTTTTGTTTTTTCAAACCAGTCGAAATTAATATTGTATAATTTCTGATTAGATGCCATGGCATCTCGTACTTTTCCTGCAATTTCACGCACTTTGTCATTATCATAACCTGTAACCCGAAACATGACAGGATAATTACTAGGAGGACCATTTTGGATAACCTTTATATGACTTTGAATATTTTCAAACCCACTATCAAGCAATTGCTGAACATTCTTATTTACCCTTTCTCTTGATGCAATATTTTTAGTAAATATAACAAACTGTGCAACATTGCTATTCTGTGAGGCAGGCTCTAAAGATAAAACAAATCGTGGAGCACCTCTTCCAACATAATAAGAATAATTAACAATGTCTTTATTTCCTTTTAAAGCTTCCGATAAACGATCTGCAGCTTCTTGAGTTGCACTAATTGATGAACCTTGTGGTAAAGTCATATCTACTAAAAGTTCAGGCCTTGTTGCCGCTGGGAAGAACTCTTTTTGAACATAATGTGAAAGTGCATAACCAGAGGTACAAAACAATATTAATGTTGTTGTTATTACTAATTTTCTATGATTTAAGCACCAATTTAAAACGCCACGAAATTTATTATAAAACTTGCTGTCATATACATCAGATTTTTTATTTTCATTATTTTTAATCTTTATTAAATCAAAACCTAATACTGGAACAAAGCAAACTGAAACAACCCATGAGAAAAGCAATGATATAGTAACTACAGTAAACACGCTTCCAGTATATTCAGATGCACTTCCCTTAGAAAATCCTATTGGTGTAAAAGCAGAACAAGTAATCAATGTACCTGTAAGCATAGGAAAAGCTGTTGATGTAAAGGCGAAACAACCTGCTCTAAACCTATCCCATCCTTCCTCAAGTTTAACTGACATCATTTCAATTGCTATAATTGCATCATCAACTAGTAGTCCAAGTGCAATTATTAAAGCTCCAAGTGATACTTTGTGAAGTGGAATCCCCAAAAAGTACATTCCAACAAACACCCCTGCAATAACCAGTGGAATTGATATTGCAACTACTAATCCTGTCCTAAAACCTAAGCTTACAAAACTTACTACCATTACGATAACAAGAGCTAAAACAAAAGTTTCTAAGAAATCATTAATAGAATCTGTAACAGCCTCAGGCTGATTAGCCACCTGATCTATATTTAAGCCAAGAGGTAAATCGTTTTTAATCTCATCTAGTGTTTTGTCTAAATTTTTGCCTAAGTTTAAAACATTTCCTCCCTTTTCCATGGAAACTGCAATTCCTATTGATTCCTTTCCATTAAAAAACATTTTAGGATCTGGAGGATCAGAATAGCCTCGTGTAATAGTTGCTATATCTCCTAAACGAAAGGTTTGATTACCTGCTTTAATTGGTAAGTTTGAGATATTATCAACATTATCAAACATTCCACTTACTCTAAGATAAACATTATCTGTTGATGTCTGAATCATTCCAGATGGTATAACAGAATTCTGTGTCTGTAGAGCACTGCTGATTGTATTAGGACTAATACCAAGTTGCGCCATTTTAGTATTTTCTATCTGAATAGATATTTTTTCTGTTTGAACACCTATTAAGTCAACTTTTTTAACATCTTTTACATTTAATAAAGTCCTACGAATATTTTCTGCTTTTTCTCTCATTTCTTCATAAGTATAGTCATCAGATGTTAATGCATAAACACAACCATACACATCATCATATCTATCATTGAAATTAGGGCCAACTATATTGGATGGCAAGTTACCTTTCATATCATTAATGTCATTACGAACTTCAACCCAAGTGTCTCTAATTTTATCTGAAGCCACGTCATCTTTTAAATCAATGAAAATAACTGATCTTCCAGGAAAGGAATAACTTTTTATATAGTCCTTATTAGGTATATCTTGAAGTCTTCTCTCTATTTTATCTGTAACCTGCTCCTCAACCTGACTTGCAGTTGAACCTGGCCAAACGACAGTTATGTACATCTCACGAATAGTAAATTCAGGATCTTCATTTCTTCCAAGTTTGGGATAAACAAAAATCCCAGACACAATTATTGTAATAGCTAAAAAATAAACCAGTTGTTTTCTATTAAGACACCACTCTGTCAGATTGAAACCCTTCATTAATTATCCCCCCCTACTCTTACTTCCTGACCTTCGCGTAGTTTGGTAATGCCGGCTGTCACCACTACATCTCCTTCGCTTAAACCCTCACTTACTGTAACCTGATCACTACCGAAGTCCTTTACTGTAATATTTTTTAGGGTAACTGCATTATCTTTAACAACCCAAACAGCAGGAGATGAATCTGGCTGATATACGGCTCCAAGTGGTATCCATATTTGACTTGATGAGTTATTTTCGTTAATAGACACACTAGAAGACATTCCTATTTTTATGCTAGGAGGTGGATCTATAAGATTTATTCTAACTCTATAAGTACGTGATGCATCATTAGCTACTGGAGAAATTTCTCCTAAAGAGCCTTTCAATTTAACATCTGATAAAGCCGAAAAGCTTATATTGATTTCTTTAGCACTTTTTAATTGGTCAATTCTATTTTCAGGAACATTAATTTCTACTTCTAATTGATTATTCTGAACTAGCGTTATAATCTTCTGCCCAGGTGTGACAACTTGTCCTTCTTCAGCATCAACACCACTGATTACTCCAGATTTATCAGCACATAATTTACAATAATCCAGTTGATTCAAACTTTGAGTATACAATGCATTGGCCTGCTCTAATGCATCCTTCGCTGTTTCATCAGCATTCACGTAATTATCATATTCTGCCTGAGATATAAATTTAGATTGATAAAGTGGCTCATATCGTTTCAAATTATCTTCAGCCAGTTTATATTTGGCTTCTGCTAGTGAAACTGCCGCTTCAGAATTTTTTACTGCTTGTTCAATATCTCTAGAATCAAGTTCCATGAGAACTGCACCTTGTTCTACCTTATCTCCAACTGACACATTTTTTTTAATAATCTTTCCTCCTACTTGGAATGCCAGTTGACTTTTATAGTGAGGTTGGACTACTCCTGAATAGATATATTCTGAATCTTTATTGGATGTTGAGATCGTTAGAGTTTTTACCACAGGAGGTGGCAAAACGGTTTCTTCTTTCTTTGAATTTGTTTTCACTACTTTAAAAACAAAAAAACAAATAGCCACTATTACTATAACGAGTAAAAACTTTTTTATCATCTTAATTTTCATTGTAAAGCACCCCTTTTAAATTTTCTTGATTGCATCTTCAATCTTTCAATCAAATTACATCTTTAATCACACAACACGGTGTTGTATAATTAAATTATAACTGATATGAAACTTTCATCAATCAACAAAAGATACCCAAGTGTTGGAAAGAAGGAGATAATATGAATAAACAGCCTGAAATTACCGAACAAACAAAAAGAAATATTATAGACGCATTTTGGAAGATTTTAAAAAAGAAACGATTAGATAAGATAACAGTAAAAGAAATAGCTGATGTAGCCGGCTATAACCGAAGTACATTCTATGCTTATTTCACAAGTGTAAGTGACATACTTGAACAAGAAGAAAATATTTTACTGCATTATATACATGATAATGCAAGCAAAATATTGTTTCCTCACTTAATTAAAGGTTTAAGACCTAAAGCTTCTGAGCTATATTTCTTTGCTAAAAGTGAACATTTGAAAATTTTGCTCAGTGAAAATGGTGATCCTAAATTTAAAGGAAAACTAAAAAAGACAATTGTTCCAATTGCCTTTAATGCATTTAACTTACCTAAGGATAATATTCACGCTGAGTATCTTTGTGAATTTTGTTTTTCTGCAGTAATATCAACCATAATCCATTGGTATGAAAATCAGGAAATCGAAATAGATGAATTATTCGATATACTTTGGACAATGGTTACAAAAGGTGTACTATTTGAATATAAAAAATTAATATAAAACAGACATACTTAGCTAAAACATTATACTTAATAAACTATGCATAATTTCTTCTACTTCTAAAGAAACTATGCACAGTTTAGACTTTACATTAATCATTCCTATTCTTAAACATAGAGTGTTGAAGTTGTAGCAAAAATTAAAACTCTTCAATAATATTAAAACATTTTTTTATATCACGCTCTCCTTTTGCTACCACATCACTTAGCAGCCAGGTATTTTCCCCTGCCTTTTGAAACTTCCAATATTGTACAAAAGTCTTAACTTTATTACTTCCAAAGAGAATCTCTCCATCTGTTTCATCTACAACATAATCTTTTGCATTATATTTAATGACGAACCAGACAACATCTTTATAACTATCATGATGATGAATAATTCCAACTGGGTCTGCTTCTATAAGTTCAAGTTCTTCTATTATCCTTACGACATTCTCAAAAGAGTATCTTTTACATTGTGATTGCAGAGCATCATAAAACTCAGTACCCATATATTTTTGGCACATTTCAAAGTTCATACGTTCCAGTGACTCAATTGCCTTAGAAAATGTTTCTTTTACAGTACTTCTAAGAAAAGCATAAGCGATATTTTTAGGATCTTTTTTTATTGTATTTATAAATTCATTTGTTTTCTTCTTTTTCTTATTAATCTCGTTATTATATATAAGATTATTAATGCAATAATTATCCAACTTTAAAATATGAATGATAATTATTACAAAACTTAAACCCACTAAAAAAGCAGATTTTATTGGAAACTTTCCTCCATTATCATACCATTTAATAATGTCAGGTAATCCTAACTTATTTAAAAGTGCTATTAACGTAATTATCACAATAAACATTTTAGTCTTAAAAAAGAATAGATCCGTCATAGCTTCCCTATCATATCTATTACGTCTATCAGTAGCCATATTTAAATAATACAAAGTCTCAGAGTCATTTAACATCTGAACTATCTTCTTAACATATCTACTGCGCTTATTTGGCTCTTTAAATATTTCCCACATATTATTCCCCCTGAATATATATAAGTTTATGAATTCCAAAATACTATCTTCATTAAGAAACTTCTTATTAAAATAAAATTGATTTTTTATTAGCTTCTAAAATGTTGCTTCAGCTGTTTTTTATCCTCAAGATGTAATAAATTCATGCATTTTTGTTATTTTGGACAGCCCAATATAAATACTAATCGAAGCTCGTTCAATATTTTTTCTTCCAAATGTATATTTGTGTAAGCACATTATCGTATGCTCGATTACACTGTTGTCATATAATAATTATAATATTAATTCCAATATTATGTATATAGATAAACAAATATAGATATATTCATTTAAAATCTATTATTTCTTATATTCTCAAGACGTTACATTTCATAAATCAATGCGGTTCTTGTTTAATATAAATTGTTATATTGTTAAATTTCTTTATTTGTAACTTTTTGACTTTTTAATTTTTTTCATTGTTAAAAAGTTTTATTGGAAAAAGAAAATACCCTACATTATCAAGTTACATATAAAGATACTTGTAACTCGTAAGCTCAAATGTTATAATTCATATATAAGTTACACATTTTATATTTTGTAACTCACAACTTTTAACTATGATAATATATTTAACTTGAAAGGTGGAATTTAACATGCGTATTTTTGTTACAGGTGCTACAGGATTTATAGGATCTAAAATCGTTAAAGAATTACTTGATGCAGGGCATAATGTAATAGGACTTGCTAGGTCAGATGTATCAGCTGCATCACTTACTGCTATTGGAGCTACCGCCCATCATGGCTCTTTGGAGGATCTTGACAGTCTTCGCAGTGGTGCTTCTTTCTCAGACGGAGTAATTCATGCAGCCTTTGATCATGATAATTTTATTACTAATTTTGAAGCTTGCTGCAAAACTGATCGTAATGCTATTGAGACCCTAGGTTCTGCACTTGCAGGAACTAATAAGCCATTAGTAATTACATTTGGAACCGCAGGCATCAAGATTGGTGATGTCGTAACTGAAAATGATAAAGCTAGCAAGAGTTTAACTGCAGGACCTAGAGCGGCTTCAGAAGCATTGGCACTTTCACTAGCATCTAAAGGTGTGCGTGTGTCAGTAGTTCGCCCTGCACCAATAGTATATGGTGATGGTGAAAAATATGGCTTGGTTACTATGCTTATTGAAATGGCTCGCAGTAAAGGCTTCTCTGCTTATGTAGGCGATGGCTTTAACCGCTGGCCAGCTGTTCACAGACTTGATGCTGCAAAACTTTATAGACTAGCACTAGAAAAAGCATCAACCGGATCAATATTTCATGCAGTAGCTAACGAAGGTGTGCCTATGCGCGAAATTGCAGAAGCTATCGGCCGTCGTCTTAGTGTACCAACCAAATCAATATCTCTAGAAGAGGCAACTAACCATTTTGGAGCTCTAGGACAGCTTATTGCTGCAGATATTCCAGCATCCAATGTTTTAACTCAAGAAAGACTTGGATGGAAGCCAGAACATTTAGGACTAATTAAGGCCATTGATAGAGCTTAGTTCTTTATATCTTTTTTAAATATCCTCTCAATTAGAGATAAGATAAAGAGCCAAGCAAAAACAATCCTTAAAATTGTTTTTTGCTTGGCTCTTAAATAATTTAGTTCATTTTAATCCAATTCTTATTCAAATACTGCCGCTACATCGTTTAAGCATTTTGTAATTTCTATATGTTGTGGACAATGTCCTTCACATTGCTTACACCCTATGCAATCAGAAGCCTTTCCATGCTCTTGAGTTAAATTATTATAGTAGACCTTGGAAATTCCAGGGCCAAATTGTTTATAGTTATTATATAGAGAGAAATATTTTGGTATTTGAATATTCTTTGGACATCCATCTACACAATACTGACATGCAGTACATGGAACTGCAATGCTACTATTAATAATATCTGTAGCTTTTTTAATAATTTCTTTTTCTTCATCATTTAAAGGCACAAAATCTTGCATATAACCTGTGTTATCAAGAAGTTGTTCCATATTTGACATACCACTTAATACCATCATTATTCCTTCGTGACTTGCTACAAATCTTATTGCCCATGATGGTACAGACATATCTTTATGGTATTCTTTAAACAATTTTTCTGCTTCTTCTGGTACATTTGCAAGAGTCCCGCCTTTAATTGGTTCCATAACAACAACTTGCTTATTATGTTTTCTTGCAACTTCATAGCATTTTCTAGATTGAATACTTTCATTGTCCCAATCAATATAATTAATTTGTAATTGAACAAAATCTACTTCTGGATGAGCAGTTAAAATTTCATCTAATAAATCTGCATTATCATGAAAAGAAAAGCCCATATTTTTTACTTTTCCTTCTTCTTTCTTTTTTTGAACAAATGCAAAACTATCAAACTTTTGAGCATTTTTATAATTTGATATACCTAAGTTGTGAAGGAGATAATAATCAAAATAATCCACGCCGCATTTTTCTAACTGCTCGTCAAAAATTCTTTCTTGATCTCCCTCTTTTTTCAAGAACATAGTTGGAAGTTTTGATGCTACTGTAAAACGATCTCTCTTATGACGTTTTACTAAAGATTCTCTTAAAGCAATTTCACTCTTAAATGCATGATACATATACGCTGTATCAAAATAAGTAAAGCCCCTTTCCAAAAAAGTATCTACCATTTTATTTAACATTTCAAAATCGATACTTTCTTGATTTTCTTGATCTTTTAGCGGAAGACGCATAAATCCAAATCCTAATTTTTTCTTCTCCATCTCTTCGTTTCTCCTTAACTCTTTTAAAATAGTAAATTATATTGTAATTTTCATGCCCTCAATCATAAAGTGAATTAAATATTTAAGTAATTCTTATTACAAACTAAATTCTACTACTTTGAGTAAACTCTAAGTCAAGTATTTTTTTCACTCTACCCCCTAAAATGAAAAAGTAATTTCTGGATTGCAATACTAAATTCATCTTACGCAAAGTTAACGCCTCATTTTCATGGGCTTCCAAGAATCAAAACCTACTTATTTACTTAACTTTATATTTAGAGGTGTATTCCTCCACGCTTATAGATACCCAATTTAAGAATTTGACTTATTAGATAAATATGCTTATAGAGTTTTCAAAACTTTAAGTTCATATCTTCACTAGAAATCATAAATATATTTGTGGAGAAAACATTTGAAAATGAGCTGCTAATATTCTTAGTTGTTGGTTGTTCCACTTTAGCTTGTCATACTGAAAGTAGGAGCATGCTAAAGTGGTGAAACCTGCAACTTAGAATTTTCAGTGATATTTTCATAGCTTTTCGGAACAAAATATTTATGATTTCGGTAAGTACCACATAAATCTAGCTTTAAATTTGGATATCTATTCACCCCAACTATTTTTGCATATCTTATATATTTCATATATTTCTTCATCAGTATATTTTTCAAAAACATGCTGATTCCAATCCCATCTACTATTTTGCACTCTATAATTTCCACAACAACTTATTTTAGGATGCTCCATTACATTTAAATTTGGGTCCGTTCCTTTAACTAAAGAAATTAAATCTTTTTTATCTAAATCAAGCTTCAAATCCATATCTCCTTTGATTTCATTACTTAATTATATTCCTAATAAATTATTATATTCACTTATCTTTTAGTATCATTTTTTATACTATGTTACAGAAAAGTGCGCTCTTATATAAACTGGTTAATTATGTTATAAATATATTATAGAAATATCAATTTAACTTTCTCCGCAAGGAATAACATAAAATATATGAATTAGGGGGACCTTTAAAATGACAAGACAATCTATATTAATAAAACGTTATGATAAGCTAAGCACAAAAATAATTGAGGCTTTGAAAAAGCGTCATTTTGATGCTTATTATTGCAAGACTAAGGATGAAGCAGTTAAGCAAATTTTGGATTTAATTCCAGAAAATCACGTTGTATCTTGGGGTGGCTCTGAAACCTTAACTGAAATTGGCATAAAAGAACTCGTAAAAGAAAGAGGCTATCAAGTTATAGATAGAGATACTGGAAAAAGTCCAGAAGAACGGACAGAACTTATGAGAAAAGCACTTTTATGTGATACATTTTTAATGAGCAGTAATGCTATAAGCGAGGATGGTCAGCTATTTAACATTGATGGAAATGGTAATCGTGTTGCTGCAATGATTTTTGGGCCTAAAAGTGTCATAGTTGTGGCTGGAATGAATAAAGTTGTGAAAACTCTTGATGATGCAATTCAAAGAGCTAGAACAATTGCCGCACCATCAAATATGCAGCATTTTCAAGATATGAAGACTCCATGCTATATAAATGGCAGCTGTGGAGACTGTCTAAGCCCAGATTGTATTTGTTCGCAAATGGTAACAACAAGAACTAGCAGGCCCGCAAAAAAGATAAAGGTTATACTAATTGGAGAAGACCTTGGCTTTTAAGCAGAAAACCAGAATCTGTGATTCGGTGTGAATCGCTTACTCAGCGAACGTATGTGAATCGAGTTTCCTTTTAAAGGTTCGCAAGACAACCGAAAATGAATACATATTAGTTCCATAGGACTGCGAAAATTTCGCTGAAAGGTTCTAAAATGAAAGGTTGCCGCCATTACTGCATGCTCCCGCTTTCAGCGTGACAAGCAGTAAGTGGAACAACCTTCCATTAAGAACCTATGCAGCTTATTTTCAAATGCCTATTACACAAATATGTATCCAATTTCTCTGTTTGTACGAATTTAAAAGTAACAAATTTTTAAATATATAAATACACATCGGAAGGTGCCACTGAAAAAGTCCACATATTTCTGCTTAACTTTTTTAAGCAAATAAGCCCAGTGTTATAAGGCTATCTAATAGCCTTATAATCACCTTTTAGATATATTTAGCTATTAATTTTAAGCCATATTAGTTTTATCTAAGCCATTATCAACAAAAATAGCATACATTGTACCATCTGCTTTCATCTCACTAATTTTTTCATTAAAAGCATTCAATAATGTTATGTCATTTTTTCTCATAGCTATGCCAACATTGTTAGTTAACTCTGGAGTATAATCTCTTAGTAATCTTAAAGGAAGCTTAGAATTTTTAAATAGAGAATATTTTCCGACAACAGAATCTAATATACCTGCATCAACTTTTATACTACTTACGGCATTAAATAATTCAGGCAGAGTATCAAAAGTTGCTATATCTTTTATTAAGTTATCATTCTTCCATCTTTCTGCTAACTTTTCATATACTGTACCTTTTACAACTCCAACCACTGAAGTTTTTAAATCACTCTTAAAATTAATAGTTGATAATGCTGGAACCACAATAGATTCTGAAATTTTATATAATGGCTGAGTAAATGCTACAAGCTTTTCACGTTCTGGCGTTATAAATATTCCGCCTGATGCTATATCTATAGTATCATCAATAGTTAATTTTTCTAAAAAATTTAGAAATGTTGCTTCGTTGATTTCAATTTTTGCATTCATCCGAAGCCGTTTTATAATTTCATTTAGTATATCGGCTTCTATACCAGATACCTTATTTGTATTGGCATCTTTATAAAAATATGTACGACTGCTTGTTATTGCCGCGACATTTATTACTCCTTTTTCTTTTATTCTCTGCAACCTATCTTCTTCAATTGAGACATTTGCTAATGCAGTTTTACTATTATCTTTTAGAGCAGTACATTCAAACATTATTCCAATAAAATTTACTATAACAATAAATATCAATAATTTCTTAAGTATCTTTTCCATATAAGCCTCCCTTTTAAAATAAAATAGTAATTTTTAAATCCACTGATATTTTGCTTAATATAATAAATTTTAAACATTTTTTTCTATAATCAAGAAATTATTCTAATAAGCAATCTTCTCATTTTGATATTTATATACATAAGTTCAGGTTTTAGTTGGGTATCTATATCGATCCCCAACCCAAAAGATATATCTATACTTTAATCTTTGTGAATTATACTAGAAATTTGATACATGTTTTTGAAAGATGCATTTGATATTGAGTTGTAATGTTTATTAGATGAACAAATTTGCAAAATTGCTAAAACTTTAAGCTCATATCTTCACTAGAAATCATAAATATATTTGTGGAGAAAACATTTGAAAATAAGCTGTTAAAGGTTCTTTGCTGTAGGTTGTTCCATTTTAGCTTGTCAAACTGAAAGTTGGAGCATGCTAAAGTGGATACAACCTGCTGCTTAGAACCTTCAGCGATATTTTCATAGCTTTTCGGAATCAAAATATTTATGATTTCGGTAAGTTATCACATAAGTAGTTGAATATCTATATAAATGCATAAAAAATAACAAGTTCCCTACAATTGTAGAAAACTTGTTATCCTTATATAGTTTATTTAAATAGGTTTAATTCACAATCTGAAAATAATAAATCAGTATGCAGGTTGATTTATTATTTTCTCATGTGCCTAATGTGAGGGCATTTTAATTTTAACTAGTTTTTTATAATATTATCTAAGCATCCATCCTGAAAGTACCATCATTTGAACTTCTGATGTTCCTTCATAGATTTCTGTTATCTTAGCATCACGCATCATTCTTTCAATTGGATAATCACTTGTGTATCCATAACCACCAAATAATTGTAAACAACGATTTGTTACATCAGTAGCATTTCTAGCAGCAAATAATTTTGCCATAGCAGCTAAATGTGTGAATTTTTGGTGATCGTCTTTTGCACATGCAGCTTGATATACTAAAAGTTTTGCAGCTTCAGTATTTGCACGCATTTGAGCAAGTTCAAATTGTGTATTTTGGAATTGAGCAATAGATTTTCCAAATTGAACACGTTCCTTAACATATTTCACAGTCTCTTCTATTGCACCTTCTGCAATACCAAGAGCTTGTGCAGCTATACCAACACGGCCTCCATCAAGAGTTGCCATTGCAATACCAAATCCTTTTCCTTCTTCTCCCAAAAGATTTTCCTTTGGAACTATACAGTTATCAAAGAATAATTCACATGTAGAAGATGCACGGATTCCCATCTTTAATTCATGACTTCCAACTGAAAATCCTGGGAAGTCTTTTTCAACGATAAACGCTGAAATACCTTTTGTTCCTTTACTCTTATCTGTCATAGCAAAAACAATATAGATATCTGCATATCCTGCATTAGTAATAAAGATTTTGCTTCCATTTAATACATAATTGTCTCCATCTAATACTGCTGTTGTCTTTTGCATTGAAGCATCAGTTCCAGCTACAGGTTCAGTTAATCCAAAGGCACCTAATTTTTCACCTGAAGCAAGAGGTTTTAAATATTTTTCTTTTTGAGCATCTGTACCATATGTGTAAATTGGTGTTGCACAAAGGCTTGTATGTGCTGAAACTATAACACCTGTTGTAGCACAACATTTAGATAATTCTTCTACACATTGTACATAACTTAATGTATCCATTCCAGCTCCGCCGAATTCTTCAGGAAATGGAATTCCAAGCAAGCCCATTTCAGCCATTTTTGCTACATTTTCTTCTGGGAAACGCATACTTTCATCTATTTCTTTTGCAATTGGTTTTACCTCATTTTCTGCAAATTCACGATACATTTCTTGTAATTGTTGGTGATTCTCATCTTGTTTAAAATCCATTTTAATTTCCTACCTTTCTTTTTTTTCATCTTTTCCTTTTTTTATTTCATGGGATATTAATATATATATAAATTATTAATTATGAGCTTAATTTTCTATTGGACAGCATACCTTACCTGGATTCATAATAGAATTTGGATCAAATACTTCTTTAATACCTTTCATTAATTCCATATTTATTTCTCCAACGCTATCAGCTAAATAACTCATCTTTCCACTACCAATTCCATGTTCACCTGAAACAAGTCCACCGCATTTGATTGCTTCTTCGTAAATGATCTTAAAGAATTTATCAACTCTTGTTTTAAATTCTTCTTCTTCTAAATCGTTACTACATTGATATATGTGAAGATTTCCATCTCCTGCATGTCCAAAACTCTTAATAGTTAATCCACACTCTTCACCAGTTTTATTTACAAAAGCAAGATAAGGAGCTATTTTATTTACTGGAACTACAACATCACATTCATCTAACAATTTTGTTTCTGCCATAATAGCTTCTAAGAAACTTGAACGTGCAGCCCATGCATCTTTTATTTTTGCAGGTGTATCAGCTACAAGAACATCAATTGCTCCTGCTTCTAATACTATTTCACTTGCTTGCTCAATAAGATTATTTAATTCATCTTCATTACCTGCATCTATAGTAACAAGTAAATAAGCATTTGCAGTAACTCCATCAATTACTTGTGGGAATACACTCTTTCCAATATATCTTTCACTAGATAAAACAATTTCTCTTTCCATGAATTCTATCGCTTGTGGATTCATGTGTTCCATTCTAAATTTTGGAACAGTAGAAATACAATCATCTAAATTTTCAAAAGGAATAATTAAACTTGCTACTACCTTTGGCGCTGGCATTACTTTCAATGTAAGTTCTGTAATAATTCCAAGTGTACCTTCTGAACCAATCATTAGATTTAAAAGGCTATAACCCGAACTTGTTTTTGATACTGTAGCACCGAATTTAGTAATTTCTCCTGTTGGAAGAACAACTGTCATTGCACGTACATAATCACGTGTTGCACCGTACTTAACAGCTCTCATTCCACCAGCATTGGTTGCAACATTTCCACCTAAACAAGCAAACTTTTCACCTGGATCTGGAGCATATAATAATCCTTGTTTTAAACAATCCTCTGCAAGATCATTTAATAGAACTCCAGCTTCTACATGAACAACAAAATTTTCTAAATCATAAGAAATTATTTTGTTCATTTTTGTAATATCAATTAAAACTCCTCCAAGTAGTGGAACTGCTCCACCTGTAAGTCCTGTTCCTGCTCCTCTTGGAGTTACTGGTATTTTATTTTCATTACATATTTTTACTACTGCAGCAACTTCTTCTGTAGAATGTGCCATAAACACAACCTGTGGGGCTACTTTTCCGTAAATAGGCATTTCATCGTGACTATAGTCGTCATTTATATCAGCGCCTGTTAAAATATGCCCTGGTGCTGCCTCCTGTAATTTTGAAATTATCTCTTCTGTCAATTGATTATACTCAGCCATAATATTCATTCCTTTCTAAGATATTAGATGTAAAGTTCACTTTATCTTTTTTTAGCAAATTACTACGCCGAACTAATTCAGTTTACATCTTATACCCTAAGGGTATAAAATGTAGACTTTTGAATAAATTCTTCAATTTTCTAAAAGCCACTGAATTTTCCTGGTAAACTTTAAATGGTCACCTGTAATACATATCAACTGCCTTAAAGTGTTCCAACAAAACATACTATTCCAGCTATAACTACATAACAAACAAAATATTTAAATACGCTTTTTAAAATTTTACTTTCCGAACCTGATTGATTAATTGCACTTGCACCAATTGCAATACTTTGAGGACAAATCATCTTTCCTATACCTGCTCCAAGAGTATTTGCTGCTGCCATCCATGCACCAGAAAGTCCAAGATTTTGCGCAGTTTGAACTTGTAATCCTCCAAATAAAACACTGGTTGATGTACCTGATCCAGTTACAAATCCTCCAATGGCTCCAATTAATGGAGAAATTAATGGGTATGCTCCTCCAGTTACTACAACTAAAAGACTTGCAATATCTGAAATCATTCCACTATACCCCATTACCTTTGCCGTTGACATAACTGCACAAATTGTAACGATTGTTTTCCAGTTTGCTTTTAATGTGCTACGCAGTACATCAAGTATTGTTGATATTTTTGCGCCTTGAACGAGACCGCCAATGACTGCTGCAACAAGAATGATAATACCTGGTGTATTAATCCAGCTAAATGTTAGGGTATTTCCACCTTTGCCAGCATATACGCTTGTACTTGTTTTAAATACTGCAATTGCATCATGAACTGGTGCACATAATGTTGATGTAGCCATTAACATTACAAAGATTAAAATAAATGGGCACCATGCTTGTACTGCTTTACCAAATGATAAAGCTGTTTCTTCTTTTTTCTTGTTAATTTGAATACAATACTCATCTTGAGGCTTTTTATTAAAGATTTTTGCTGCTGCAACTGTACATACCATACAACAGATAGATCCTACTATATCTGGAAGTTCTGCTCCAACTGCTGTTGCTGTAATATAAGCAGGTACTGTAAATGATAATGCAGCAACTAATGTAACAAGAAATGCCCCCTTCAATGCCTTTATTCCTCCACCTACGATGCATACCATAATAAATGGACTTATAAAGCAAAGAATTCCTTCAATTATTACTGTATTTACTGCCAATGTGTTTGATCCAACTCCGGTTACTGCTGAAAGTGTTACAAGCGGTATTCCTACTGAGCCAAATGCTGTTGGCGTACTGTTAGCAACCAAACATGCTAGAACTGCTGAAAATGGATTTAATCCAACGCCAGCAAGCATAGATGCTGGAATAGCAACTGCTGTTCCAAACCCAGCCATTCCTTCCATGAAGTTACCAAATCCCCATCCAATAATTAATGTTAAAACCCTTTTATCCATAGAAACTCCGGCCAACATTTCCTTTATGAAATCCATTGCACCCGTACGTAAAATTAAATTATACGTAAACAAAGCTGCAACAATAACTAAACAGATTGGCCACAATGCGTTGAGCACTCCTTCAAGTACTCCTGTCACAGTATAAACCACATTTAATTTCCAGAAAAAAATAGCTAAAAACATTGTAAGAACAAGTGCAATAGAGCAAGCTTTATAACCCGGCATTTTTAATCCACTGAGTGCAACTATAAGCCAAATGATAGGTAATATCGCCATTAAGAATTTAAAAAACAACATTCCTTTATCCTCCTCATACGATTTTTAAATGGTATAACCTTTTAAAAATCGTTATTACTTTTTTGGTCTTAATTACATAGCTTCCCACTTGTTGATTCAATACTATTTTTACATATATTCGGATTTAGTTGTTTTTTATATGCTGCGTCTCTTATTCAATTATGTTTTTTAATAATTCTCCATGTATACAAGTGTGAAATTTATACATAATTTCATTTTCTTGTGAATTGAGATTTATTTTTTAGGCTGTCGTGCTAATTTTTTAGTGCGACAACCTTTTATCTTATCTGGAAAAAGTATTTATTCTGCTTTTGCTTTTTTCATTTCTTCAATCATAATTGGAAGGATTTCATTTACATTTCCAACAATTGCTACATTAGCAACTTCAAAGATTGGAGCTTCTTCATCTTTATTAATTGCTACAATATAATTAGAGCCTGTCATTCCTGATGTATGTTGTGTTGCTCCTGAAATACCACACGCAATATAAAGTTTTGGTGCTACGATTTTTCCTGATTGTCCAACTTGGTGTGCACGAGAAATCCAACCGTCTTCAATTGCTGGTCTTGTTGCGCCCACTACGCCTCCAAGTACACGTGCTAATTCTTCAACTAGTTTGAAGTTTTCTGCACTTCCCATTCCACGTCCACCAGAAACAATAACTTCAGCTTCTTCTAAATTAACGGATTCAGAAATTTCTTTTACTGTATCAATAATTTTTGCCTTAACAGCATCAGCTGGAATTTCTATTTTCTTTTCTGTAACGTCTGCATTTGAAGTTGCTTCTGGCTTAGGAAAGCTTCCATTTCTAACTGTTACTACAGCTGTTCCCTCTACTTCAATATGTTCTAAGATTGTGCCGCCATAAGCTGGTCTAGTATATATAACTTTATTATCAGCCTTATTCATTCCTATTACGTCACTTACACATCCCAAATTCATACGACCTGCAATACGTGGTGCAACATCTTTAGCAAGTGTTGTATTAGCTAATAAAACAATATCTGGATTTTGTTCCTTAACAGTTTCTGATAATACTTCTGTCATAGTATCACAATCTGTAGCTGTATCAGTAAAAATAACTGGAATTCCAAATGCTGCTATTGTATCTGCAATAGCTTTATTTCCTACCACAAGAGCAGTTCCTTCTGCATCTAATGCTTTTGCTGCACTAATAAGTTCAATACTTCCACCTAATGCCTTTTCTCCATCTGTTTCAATGAATAATAATGCTTTCATACTTTCGTTTCCTCCTTAATTAGATTGCCTTATCTTTTTTCATTTGCTCCATAACAGCACTTACTGCTAAAGTAGCATCCTTCTCTTGAATCTTGATACCAGCCTCTTTCTTAGGAGGTGCAACATATTCTATGCAACGTACTTTTGCTTGTTTTACCTCTCCAATTTCTGCTGCTGAATAAGTTGGTATTACTGCCTTACGGCTTGCCATCTTACTTTTTATAGTAGGATAACGTGGATCATAATCTGGCTTGCTTACTGTTACTACAGCTGGACATTCTAGTGAAACTAAATTATATCCTTCTTCAGTTTCTTGATGAATTTCCATAGAATTATCTTTTAAATCGATTTCAATAGCGCTGCTGACATAGCCTGTCTTTAATTTTTCTGCAAGCATAGCTCCAACTTGACCAGTAATTTCATCTGTAGATTCTTTTCCACAGAGAATCAAATCAAATTTTTCACCTTTGTCTGCTTCAATCTTATGAATAGCATCTGCCAAAACATCAGCTGTTCCCATAGCATCTAAATCTGCATATAAGTCATCTTTTACAAAAAATGCTTCTTTAGCTCCTACAGCAATGCAATTTTTTAATGTGTTTAAAGAATCATCTGCTCCAACTGTTAATACACTTACTTTTCCTCCATGAGCCTCAGTAAAACGAACCGCTAGCTCTAATGCATATGTATCAAATGCATTTGCAACCAAACTGACTCCATTTAATTTAGGTTTTTTCTTTTCATTATCCAAATGGATTTCAATTGAATCATCTGGAACCTGCTTTACACATAACAGAATCTGCATACTTTCCCTCTCCTTTATCCTTTTATATTGCTAAATTGTTTTTTGATAAAACCATTCTTTTCTTTGGTGGTAAAAAGTACCATCAAATAAATATTATCGCTAATTCATTTCTTGTATACGATATCGTGAATTGGTCTTACCAATTCACAAGTAAATTCTAACACACGGTACCATATATTTCAATCCCTAATATAAAAATTTTTTTATGAATATATTTTAGGTTGCGATATTGCTTTTTTAGTGCATTATAACTGAATTTACTATTAAATAATCTCATTTAATCTTACATAACTTCAAAAAAAAAATATCAACCACTACATACATAGATGTGATGGTTGATATTTCGTATCAATTATATTTTGAACTTTTGAACTATTTCACTAAGCTTTTGAATAATCTCTCCTTGCTTATGTATAGTAAGCGCCTCTTTTTCTATGGCAGTTGTAGTTCCACTCATGCTTTCTCTTATGTTTTCTGCTTGTTCATTTGATTTTTGTGAATCTTCAGCCATATTTTGAATAGCCTCGCTTACTTGTCCAACTGTAGCCGTGATTTCTTCAGACATTGCAGCAATTTCTTCAGTCATTTTGCTTACAAGATCCGAATCATTATAGTACTGAGTACCTGTTTTACCATAATCATTAAATTGTTCATCTACCTCTGTATTTATAAATTCTAATATATCACTTCCTGTATCAATACTGCTTCTAAATGCTTCATGAACTTTAACAATGGTTTCTTGAATATTTATTACCGCCTGAGCTGATTGCTCTGCAAGGTTCCTAACCTCTTCCGCTACTACTGCAAAGCCTTTTCCATGTTCTCCAGCTCTTGCCGCCTCTATTGCTGCATTTAATGCAAGTAAATTTGTTTGCTCTGCTATATCTCCAATAGTATCTGCCATAACTTTTATGCTATCTACTACTTTCCCATCTTCAATAGCCTTTACCATCATTTTTTGTTTTTCAGCATATATTTTTCTGGTTTCATTTATTGCTTTTTGGCTGTTATTTTTAACTTCTATTGATCTTTCTTTAGATTGGCTTGCATTGCTGCTTCCTTCCATAGCTTTAGAAGAAAGTATATTAATACTTGAATCAACTTCTTGAATAGATGCACTTATCTCTTCTGTGGCAGCACATGTGTTTTGCATTCCAGAAGCAATAGCACTTACTGATTCATCTACAGTAATAGCTTTAAAGTATAAATCTTCAAAAACTTTTGAAATTTCTTGTTTTGATGCACTTAAATCATGTGAATTTTCAATAATTGCTTTTACTAAGTTTCTTACATTCTCTTGTGCAATATTTAAGGCTATTCCTGCTTGTCCAAACTCATCTTTTTCTACTACTACAATTGGAGTTGAAAAATCATAGTTTGATAATCTTTGTGCTAACTCTTTTATTTTCTTTAATGGCATATCTACACTTTTCTCTAGCATGAATGCCATTAAATTTGCAATTAAAAATGCTATAATTGTAAAAATTATTATTGTATATCTAACGCTATTAAATTCAGCTGTATTAGCTAAATTAGCTTGCTCTGCGGAATCTTCATTTATATCAATACATTTTTGAATTTTTTCAAGAATAGTATCAGTTATTGGAACTATATCTGAATTATAAAGCTTAATTGCATCATCATAATTATTAGCTTTTGCAAGATCAATTACCTTACCTCTTGCTTCCTTATATTTCCCTAAGTCATTGGCAAAACTAGAATATATCTTTTCTTCTTGTGATACAACAGGCAAGCTATCATATTCATCTAAGAATTTTTGATGTTCTTTATCTATATCATTAATGGTTTTAATATACTTGTCTAATTTATTTACATCTCTTTCAAAAACTATTGTAACTAGATTTGCCCTGGTTTCATTTATGCTACCTTGAATTTCTTCTAAATCCTTAATTGACACTAAATTATTACTATACATTTCCTTTGCATTATTATTTATTTTTTCAGAACTTAATATACCTTCTACTCCTATAAAAATAATTAAAATAAAGATTGATAAAAATACAGTAACAATCTTTTTCTTAATACTTAAATTTGCAAATAATTTCATTTTTGCACCACCTCTTTTTTAAACATATTCTTCAATATTAATATTCTCGCCTACTTGATCCTAAAGAAATAAATACTGCTCATATATAGCATATCATACTTTTTTTGAGAAATACAGAAACATGTCGAAGTAGAGGATTACATTTATAATTTAACCAATATTATAAAAAACAACCATTATCTAAAGTTAATAGTTGACATCACCATCACATACTTTCATCGATTACCACGTGCTCACAACATACTGGGCACACCGTAAAAATAAGAGCTTAAATTATATAAGCTCTTACCAATTAATTAATTATTTATTAAATTTCTTTTGACCTCTTCTTTATCTTTCTTTTTTTGCCTTAAGTATGTTGTAAATAACACCAAGAACTATAAACCATACAGGAGTTACAAATAAAGCAACACGAGTTTCATTGTTAAGTGCCAATACAACTAATATAAAAGCAAAAAATGCTAGAATTATATAGTTTATTATTGGATAAAGTGGCATTTTAAATTTGCTCTTTGCAGCAAGTTCAGGATTAGTTTTTCTATACCTCATGTGGCAGATAACTATGATTGCCCAAATATAGATAAAACAAAATGTCGATATACTTGTTATAAGTACGAATACCCCTTCTGGCATAACAAAATTTAAAATAACTGAAATCAAAATAACAATTGCTGAAAACATTGTAGCATTTGAAGGTACTTGACTAGATGTCAGCTTTTTCATTGATTCAGGTGCATTTTCCTCTTTAGCAAGTGAATAAACCATACGGCTTGTACTGAAGATCGCACTATTACAAGCAGATGCTGCTGATGTTAATACAACAAAATTTACAATACTTGCTGCTGCCACAATTCCTACGGCTGCAAACACCTGAACAAATGGACTTTTATCTGGATTAATTGAATTCCAAGGATATATGCTCATGATAACAATAAGAGCTCCTATGTAGAATATAATGATTCTAATTGGAATATTGTTAATAGCTTTTGGAATAACATGCTCTGGTCTTTCAGTTTCTCCAGCTGTAAGGCCAACTAATTCAATTCCAGCAAAAGCAAACACTACCATTTGGAATGAAAGAATAAAACCATTTATTCCATTTGGAAATAAACCGCCGTGGCTCCAAAGATTTGCAAAGCTTGATGTACCAGCATCTGTAGAAAATCCTCTAATAATCATAAATATACCAATTATAATTAGTGCTAAGATTGCAACAACTTTAATTAAAGCAAACCAAAATTCCATTTCACCAAATAGTTTTACTGCTGTAAGATTCATAATTAGTAAAATTACAAGAACAATAAGACTTGGAAGCCATTGAGGTATATTAGGAAGCCAGTATTGTATGTATAACCCTGCTGCAGTCAAGTCAGCCATACCAACTGAAATCCAGCAGAACCAATATGTCCATCCAGTAATAAATGCCGCTCCATTCCCTAAATAATCATATACAAAGTCTACAAATGAATGATAATTTAAATTAGATAATAATAATTCCCCAAGAGCACGCATAATAAAGAAGCATATTATTCCTGTTATTATGTAAGCAAATAAGATAGATGGACCAGCTAAGTGAATTGATCTTCCTGAACCAAGGAATAATCCTGTACCAATTGCACCTCCTATAGCAAGTAACTGAACATGCCGATTTTTTAGTCCTCTTGATAAATTTTGATTTTCTGATGTTGATTTATCCATTTTATTCCTCCATATTTATCAAAGCATATAGATAAATGCTTTTTTATTCTTTAGAAATTTATATTCCAATAAAATCTGTGGACGAGGTACTCCTTGAGGGTATAACTTAAAAAAGGTTGATTAATTAGTTCTTGTATCTATTATTTCCCCAATATATTCCTCTAAAAATTTAATTTTCACTGTTAAATACTAATACATTTTTGACAAAGTTGCAATGATTTCTTGCTTTTTATAGCAAATTTATATAAATATAAATATTATTTTGTCATAATATTTTCATTATAGACTTTATCACAGAAAAAAACATATATTTTCCACAAAATTAAATTTATCAAAATTCATCATAAAATATAAAATAATATATTTCAAATGGCTTTCTAAATTCCAGTCTTCATCTATTACTTAGTTCATTGAATTTTCAAATGTAAGTCTATTTTTTCGGAATCAAAATATTTATGATTTCGGTGAATTATCACATAAACTTAGTTTTGATTAGGATATCCATATATAGATACCACAATCATAAGCTATACTTAGAATATAAAATATCTTCCAAACAGAAATGAGTGATATACTTTTGTGGAATGTTTCATTGGTAATTTTGATGGATGTGATTCTTGGCTATAAGTTGTTCCAAATGTGCTAGTTCAAAGCTTGTTCTTTGAGGCTAGCACTTTGGATGCAACTTTATAACCTTAGAATCACCCATCATAATTACCTAGAGACTGGAACAAAAGTACATTATTCATTTCGGCGAGATATACGCATAAATATAGATTATAGCTGGTTTATCTATAAAGATATATATTTAAAGCTTTAGCTTATGTAAGCAATTAATTAGAAATCATATTATTTTTATCAAGCCCATTTTCTACAAGAATTGCATATAAAGTGCCATCTGCCTTCATCTCTTTTATTTTTTGATTAAATGCATCTAATAGCGTTTTATCATTTTTTCTAACTGTTATAGCTATATTTCCACTTAATTCCGGCGTATAATCTTTTAATATCCTTAAAGGTATATTTTTATTTTTTAGCAGAGAATATTTCACTATAACAGAGTCTACTATCCCTGCATCTATCTTTCTTTTATATATAGCATCCAATAATTCAGTTGAATTTTCAAAGATTGCTATATCCTTTATTATTTTATCATTTTTCCACCTTTCCCCCATGCTCTCATATACTGTACCCTTTTCTACTCCAACCACTGCATTTTTTAAATCGCTTTTAAAATTTATATTTGAAAATGTTGGAACAACAACAGCTTCTGTAGCCTTATATATTGGCTGAGTAAAAGCGACTATCTTTTCACGTTCTGGAGTTATAAATATTCCACCTGATGCAATGTCTATACTATCATCAGCATTTAATTTTTCCAATAAATTTACAAATGGTGAGTTCTTAGTTTCAATTTTATTGATTCCAAGCCTACTTGCAATTTCGGTTATTATGTCAGCCTCAGTACCCTCTATCTTTTTTGTATTTTGATCTATATAAAAATATGAAACATCGTTTTGCGGTGAAGCGACAGTTATCACGCCTTTTTCTTTTATCAATTGTAACCTATCCTTTTGTTCTGATACGTTGGTTACTATTGCTCTACTATCATATCTTCCTGCACTGCCTTCAAAAATCATTCCCAAAAAATTTATAATAGTAATTAAAATTAATACTTTTTTCGATAATTTCTTCATGTTGCCCTCCTTTAGATGTCATTTAAATTTATAAAATGCCATTGAGTCATATCCTGCAAGTTGTATCAAATAAAATGAAACCTCTATATTTAATGTACTATTACTATTTTGCTATAAAATAGTAAATTTTAAACATAGAATTCAGTTTTTAAACAAAAATAAGAGTTTACTTAACATAAACTCTTATCACCTATATTTCTCATTAAATAATTGAAACTTCTGCTTCATCCTTAAGGAATAACGGTATTATTTCTAATGGAGCGTTATAGTCTATTACTTGTCCGCCATTAAATATCTTCCCAGAATTTACATCTTTCCAATTTGCACCTTTTGGCAAATATACTTTTCTTGATCTATCTCCTTTATGGAGTACTGGTGCAACAAGAACATCTGGTCCAAACATATACTCATCTGTAACATCCCAGCAAAGCTCATCTTCTGAGAAATCATAAAATAGCGGTCTTATAACTGGAGTTCCTTTTTCATGTGCTTCCTTCATGATTTTAGTAATATAAGGTTTCATCTTTTCCCTGATAAACATATATTTCTTAAATATTTCATATGCTTCATCACCATAACTCCATACTTCATTAGCTGCACCGCTTGCACATAGTCCTCCACCGCTAGTTCCAAGTGGCTTTGAATGTGGTTCACGATCACCATGTAGCCTAAATACAGGGCAGAATGCTCCATATTCAAACCATCTGATTATACATTCTCTAAAGTCTGGATCATCTGGATTTCCACCATGGAATCCTCCTATATCAGTTGTCCACCATGGTATACCTGCAATTCCCATGTTAAGACCTGCTGCAAACTGATTTCTTAAAGATTCAAAGCTAGAATCAATGTCTCCAGACCATACAAGTGCTCCATAACGTTGACTTCCTGCCCATGCACATCTAAGAAGATTAATTATATTTCCCTGCCCTTCTTTCTTCATGCCATCAAAAAACGTTTTTGCATACATAGTCGGATAAATATTACCTATTTGTGCATTTGGACCTAAGTGATACCTATAATTCTCGAAGTCGTAAACCGAATATTCTGGTTCAGCTTCATCAAGCCAAAATATTTTTATGCCTTTATCATAGTAGTTTTTCTTAGCAATTTTCCATACAAAGTCACGAGCCTCTGGATTTGTTGGGTCATAGAAAACAGTATCTCCTAAAAAGTCCATAGTTGTTCTAATTCCCCTATCAACTCTTACTAAATAACCTTTTTTAAGCATCTTATCATAATTTTCGCTTGTCTTATCTACTGTTGGCCAAATAGAAACCATTAATTCAATGCCCATTTCTTTAAGCTCTTTAATCATAGCATCAGGATCAGGCCAATAATCTAAATCAAACTTCCATTCTCCTTGTTTTGGCCAGTGAAAAAAATCAACCACTATAACTGAAATTGGAAGGTTTCTTTTCTTATATTCACGAGCGATGTTTAATAACTCTTCTTGAGTTTGGTATCTCAATTTACATTGCCAAAAACCCATAGCATAATCCGGCATCATTGGCACTGTTCCAGTTGCTTTTGCATAAGCTTCTTCTATTTCTGCTGGCGTATCACCTGCTGTTATAAAATAATCTAATTGCTTAGTGGAATCCGCCATCCACTCTGTAATATTTTTTCCAAAAGTAACTTTTCCAATGGCTGGGTTATTCCAAAGCATTCCATATCCTAAACTTGATAATACAAATGGAACACTAGCTTGGGAGTTTCTATGTGCAAGTTCAAGTACGCAATTTTTCAGATCTAAATTTGGCTGTTGATATTGTCCCATGCCAAATAACTTTTCCTTTGGATTTGATTCAAATCTCATAGTTAAAGTATAATCCCCACCAAGAATAGGCTTAAATTCACGTGCTTCTATCTCTAACGCACTGCAAAATCTATTAACATTTTTCCTATTTCTTACATACTCCTCTAAAAGAACATCATTTTTATCATTATAAAATGTGATTTTTCCTTCCTTATCTATCCTTGCATGAATTTTTCCATTCTCTATATATGCTTCGTTATTTTCAATCTTAATTTCACAATTTTCTTGTGGCAATAAGGCCCAATCATTATTTATAAATTCTGCTTGCTTAGTGCTTCGTATGCGTAAACTATTTTTTCCCCAAGGCTCAATTTGTAATGTTTCACAGTCATATTTGCGAATTAATACATTTCCATAAGCTTTAAAAACACTATCATCTAAATTATATTCCATATATGAACTCTCCAATCTTTGAATAATTATATCTCTACTTAAAATTTGAATAATTAAATTCATCCTTAGAAACAGCACCTGCTAATTTATTATCTTTATATTAGTTTTAAGACTTTCCTATGTTTTCTTTAAAAGTATTTATCCCTAGCCTTTAACAGCACCATTAGTTAATCCTCCAATTATATATTTTTGAAGGAATATAAATATTAAAACAACAGGCAAAACCAAAAGTACTCCATAAGCCATTATTGAATTCCACTGTATTCCATACTTACCCATGAAATTATATATACTAGCTGTCATAGTTCTCCTTTCAGGGCTGGTTAAGAATGTTAGTGAATAAGCTAAATCTCCCCAAGCATATAAGAATGAAAAAGCTCCTGTCATTATAAGACCTGGATAAGATATTGGAAGCATTATTTTTGTAAATGCTGTAAATGTATTGCATCCATCAATCTTTGCTGAATCTTCAAGTTCTTTTGGTAAAGCAAGAAAATAAGTTCTAAGAATAAGAACCACAAAAGGAACAGATATTGTTGCATCTGATAGAATTGGAGCCCAGAGAGTGTCTAGTAGATGTAAATTTTTATAAACTAAAAACATTGGTGTAAGTAATAGTGCTACTGGAAGCATCTGAGTTACTAAGAAGATCAAGATAAATACCTTTTTCCCTCTCATACTAAATCTTGCCAAACCATATGCAGCTGGAATAGCTAATACACATGCTAAGATCATTGAAGCAAATGCAACCTTGCAGCTATTACCTAGTGTTACTATTATGCTGCTCTTTCCTGTAAATTGGTCTGTATAACTACTTAATGTAAAATCTTTAGGTATAAAAGTTGGAGGTGCTGCAAAGATTTCAGCATTGGTTTTAAATGAACTTACTATAATCCAATATATTGGGAAAAGCATAATACAAGCTATGCAAATTGATACACAGCATAATATTATATTTTTTTGTTTATCCTTAAGAATAACCTTCTTCATTATCCAATCACCTCATCTTCCTTTATCAATTTGAGGTATCCTAAACTTACGCAGAATAAAATAGCAAACAATACATTGGCAACAGTGGCACCTTTACTAAATGAAAATTGCGTAAATGAAAGTTTATATGCAAAAGTTGACATTAGTTCAGTACTATTAACTGGACCTCCATTTGTCATAACAAATACTAAATCAAAAACTTTAAATGTATAAATAAATCCAAGAACTAATACAGATAAAATCGCTGGTCTTAATGATGGCAGAGTTATTTTAAAGAATCTCTGAATCACATTAGCCCCATCAACTTTAGCTGCCTCATATAAATCATACGGAATATTACTTAACCCAGTTGTTAATAACAACATATTAAATGGAATTCCAACCCATGAGTTTGTTAATATAACTGAAAACATTGAGGTTTTACTGTCTATAATCCAGCCTATTGGCTGTGATATTAGATGAAATTTCATAAGTAATTCATTTATTATACCTCCGCTTGTACTATACATAAATTTGAACAATAATGCAGTTACTGTCATCGGTACAAGATAACTGACTACCATAAGTCCTCTAAGAGGTTCTGAAAGCTTAAATTTCAAATTGAAAAGCAAAGCTAGTCCGAGTCCTATAATAAATTGAATTGATATACTTCCAATAGTGAAAACTAAAGTATTCCAAATACTTATTGGCATTGCTGGATCTTTAAATACTTCAATATAGTTTTCAATACCAACAAATGGTTTCACAGGCTGACTAAATGTCGTTACATTTACATCACGAAGACTTAGAATAAAATTATATATAATCGGATATCCCACAAAAGCCAGCATAAATATTAGTGCTGGGAGCACAAATATGTACCCTTTTCTTTCTTCCTTAATAAATTCACTGCTATATTTATTTTTCAAAATTAATTTCACCTACCTTGCTTCAATTTAAAGGTCTCCTTCACTAAATTTTAGGCACCTTTAGATTTTTTATATAGTTATATAATTTAATAATTTTACAAAATTGATAACATTTTAAGTTCATATCCTAACTAGAAATCGTAAATATATTTGTGTAGAAAACATTTTAAAATGACCTGTTAAAGGTTCTTCAGCGATATTTCATAGCTTTTCGGAATCAAAATATTTTTGATTTCGTTAAGTTATCACATAAGTTTAGTTTTAAATTTGGATATCTATATAGGTAACACAATCATAAACTATACTTAGACTATGAAATATTTTCTAACCAGAAATGATTAATATACTTTTGTGGAATGTTTCATTGGTAATTTTGATGGATGTGATTCTTTGGCTATAAGTTGTTCCAAATGTGCTAGTTCAAAGCTTGTTCTTTGGGGCTAGCACTTTGGGTACAACTTTATAGCCTTAGAATCACCCATCAGAATTACCTAGAAACTGGAACAAAAGTATGTTATTCATTTCGGTGAGTTATATGCATAAGCTTAGGTTTTGTGTTGGATATCTATAAATTTATTTTAATACTGCATCAACCTTAACCTGTGCATCTTTTGCTGCTTGCTCTGGTGTCTTTGCATTTGTAAAACTTTCCTGCATTGCAGTAGACATTGCATCTGATATTTCAGGCCATTTTGGATGTGGTCCTCTTGGCATAGCGTATTGCAATTCATCTAGGAATACACTCATAACTTGGTCTTTAGTAATTTTATCATCACTTTCAGCAACATCTTTTCTAGATGGAATGTAACCAAAATCAGCACAATATTCAGTCATATTATCTTTTTGCTGAGTATATTTAATAAAATCCCAAGCTTCAGCTTCATGATGACCTTTAATGATGCCCCAGTTTTCTCCACCTAAATCCGATGCAAATACTTTATCTTTAGGAATTTTTACAACTCCCCAATTTAGGTTTGGTGCATCCTTCTTAACCGTATCTATAATCCATGGACCATCTGTAATCATGGCTGCCTTATTAGTTACAAATTGTTTTTCTAAATCATTTTGTGTCCAGTTTATAACTTCTTTACTCATTGATCCATTTTTTATAAGATCAGTGAGATATTGAAGCGAACTTATTCCCGCCTCACTTCCAATTTCATTAAATTTAGCTCCTGTTGAAATAAGCCATGGAAGATATTGAAATGTTCCTTCCTCATTCTTTGGTGCAGCTATAGCTAAACCATAAGTATCTCCTTTTGTCAATTTCTTAGCTGCAGTCTTTAATTCATCAAAAGTTGTAGGTGGCTCAACTCCTGCAGCACTTAGCATGTCCTTATTATAAAATAAAGCTAAATCATTACTTCCAAGTGGAATTCCATAATACTTTCCATCTAACTGACATGATGAAATCGGACCTGGGTAAAATTGATCTTTACCATCATAGGAATTCATTTTGTCTGTAATATCTGCAAATAATCCCATTGCCGAAAATGAAGCCATATCTGGATTATCAACTAAACCTATGTCAGGTAGCTTGTCAGCAACAAGACCTATTGTAAACTGCTTAGTAAGTTCAGCTCTTGGTACAAATTCCACTTGAACTTCTACCTTATCTTGAGATTTATTATATTTATCAGCAAGATTTTGCATTGCATTTTGTTGTTGCTGCCCATCAAAATAGTGCCATACTGTAATCGTTGTCTTTCCTGCCGGATCAGCTTTAGTTTGAGTTGTGCCCCCACCACTGCTTCCACATCCAATAAATATAGTCGCCGACATTGCAATAGCTGTCAAACAAGCCAGTAACTTTTTAGTTTTTTTCATATTATTTACCTCCTAAATTCTTATAAATAATAACGTTTTCTATAACTTAATATTACATCTTCTAAATTACTTCTAATATTCTATTATCATGAAAAAAGTGTAAAATCATGATATTAATTTTACACTTTGCATTTAAGCTTATTAAATAAAATAGCAAGCATACTGACTTATTCTTTCTTTATCATCTCTTAATAAAATTTCATATATTCTTTTGGAGACATACCTGTTGATTCTTTAAAAACTTTGCAAAAGTATTTAGAATCACTATAGCCTACCTTCTCCGCAATTTCATAAATTTTTAGTTTATTACTTCCTAATAATTCCTTTGCTTTATGAATTCTAAACTCTTTTAAATAATCTGAAAAACTTTTTCCAAGTTCCTTTGTAAATAACCTACTTAAATATTCTGGAGTTATATTCATCCCACTTGCTATTTCTTCAAGAGAAATTTTATCGCTATAATACTCTTTTATATAATTTATAGCTTTTCTTACAATCAATGAATTTACTTTAGTTCCCTCATCATTTCTTTCACACATCTTACTAATTACATAATTTAGCCGTTCTTTTAACTCATCAAATGTAAAACTATTTTTAATTGAATCTAAAACACCTTCATTATTAAACTCAGTATAAAGATTGCTATTATAGCTTTTAGCCACAGTTAAAATTGAAAAAATATACTTGCTGCTTACATCGATTATCTCGCATGGGTCGTAGATGTTTTCTTTCAAATATGATACAAATCTTTTATTAATATCAACCAACTTTTTCTGATCATTGTTTTTTATGCCTTTTAGCACTTCCTTTTCAAGATCTCTTGGATAATTACAATGATTTATTTTTAATTTAGATATTAGTTCTTCATAGATCACTTCATTATTTCCAAATGAAATAGGCCATCGAGACAATCTTTGTAGCTTTTTAAATGAACTTTTAATTTCAGATAGTTCATTTAGATTAATAATACTAATAGTAGTATTTAAGAATCCATTCTGCCTAAGTGAAAATAATATCTTATGCTTTAGCATTTTTATAAATTCTAAGTAAGGTGTTTTAGTAATTACCAAAATAGGCAAGTAATTGTACTCTTTTAATATAGAGTAATAGAAATTTACAATATTATAATTCTTCATAGCTTCATAAAGCTCTTTTATTATAAGTTCAATCTTATCTTCGTATTTATCTCTAAGATGCAAATTAACAACATATATATTTTCATTTTGATTTACTTTACTTTCAATTATTTTGTAAAAATGCTCTAAATTTTGTCCTTTATTTAGTAGTACTTGTCCTAATATTTCTTCCTTAAGTATACCTTCTTCTAAAAGTGCATCTTTTTCCTTACTTAAATTAAGCTTTTTTTCAATATCCTCCATGGTATTTTTTAAAGCAGTATAAGTTATAGGTTTCAATAAATATTCATTCACTCCAAGTTTTATACCTTTTTGTGCATACTTAAAATCTGAATATCCACTAAGTATAATAATAATATATGGATCTTGACCACAATCTTTAATTTTTTGGAGCATATCTAATCCATTTATTTTCGGCATTTCAATATCAGTAAAGATAAGATCAGGCTTATGCTCTTTAGCTAAAAGGAACCCTTGCTCTCCATCAGAAGCTTTTCCGCAAACAATGTAATTTTCATTAATCTTTCCTAATAAGTTACCCAATCCTTCTCTTGCATTAATTTCATCTTCTACAATTAAAATTTTCATAAATATCCCCCTTAAAATATCAATGAAATAATCAAAGTTATTGTAGTTCCTTGTCCTTTTGCACTTTCAATACTAAACTTAGCATCTTCACCATAATAAATCTTTATCCTGTCATATACATTTTTTATACCTATATTTTCATCTTCATCTTTCCCTGATTTTATATTAATAATTATGTCTTTGAGCTTTCTATCTTCTATACCTAATCCATTATCTTTTACTACGATTTTTACATACTTATTTTTAAATCTATTTATGCTAACTTTTAATATTCTTTCACTATCATATCCTTTAAATCCATGAATAATTGAATTTTCAATTAAGGGCTGTAATATTAACTTATGAATTCTAGCCCCTAATATATTTTCATCTACATCTAAATCCAATACAAAGCTATTATTAAATCTAAGTTGCTGCAAATATACATATTTCTTCAACCATTCAACTTCATCATAAATAGTCACTTCCTTATTAATATCACCTATGCTATATCTTAGTATTTGCGCAAAGCTTCCAATAGTATCACTAACTTCATAATTCTCATTTTTAATTGCCATCCAGTTTATACAATCCAAAGTATTATACAAAAAGTGAGGATTAATTTGAGCAACAATTGCCTTTATCTCAGCTTCTCGTCTTTTATTTGATAATTCAACAATAAAATTACTTTGATCTTTTATATCTCTTATCAAGATATTTATTGTAGACAACATTTCATTAAATTCGTCTCCTATAAATGACATTTCATCTTCTGTGCTTAGCTTTATTTTTACATTGAAATTTCCTTTTTTAGCTTCCTTCATTCCACTGACAATAATTTTAACTGACTCGTACAATTTATTTGAAAATATTATAATAACTATTGTTAAGATTATAAGTATCAATCCTAGAAATACAAAAGTTAAATTTCTTAATAACTTAACTTCATAAAATAAATTATCTTTATCAACAACATTAATTACTTTCCAGCCAACACTATCTATAGGAATACTGCTAACAGATATATTTCTATTCTTAAAACTCGGTATTGAATATATTAATTGATTTAGTGTTTCCATATTATCAGTATCATTAATCTCACTGCTAGAATAATCTTTTACATATGTCCCAATGTACTTCTTATCTTGAAATGATATAACTCTCCCATCATTATCAACTATTACAGAGCACATATTAAGCTTATCTTCCTCAAAATCTTCCTTATCCATCTGAACATTACAAACATCAAATAGAATTTGTTCATCAAAACTCATAATAATTATCCCAATTTCATCTTTAGTTCTGATATCTCTAACTTTTAGTCCTATGTGAAACATATACTCAGATTTTCCATGAATAAAGCTATTACAAGTTGTAGGTAATATTACGGGAATATTACTATTTAAGATTTCAGAATAAATTTTGCTTTTTTCAGAATTACTATATTCTTCCCATATTCTATTATTGATTCCTTGATTACCTTTATCATAATATACATTTCTTCCATTGTTCCCAACAAAGGTTATAGCTCTAATTTGATTTCTTGAATAAGAATAAGATCCAAAGGCATCTCTAATCTTATTAATAGACGCTGCTTTTTCAAACTCATTTCCGTCGTTAAACATTTTCTCTAATTCTAAACAATCATTATCTGCTGCAATCCTATATAAAATATCCTTATAATAATTCATATCAGTTTCTATGTTAGTTTTTATGTAAAATAAATTTCTATCCGTAAGATTTGTAATCTTCTTTTCGAGATAATGTTGTGACAGCTTATATAAAAACACTTGACTAAGAACCATTGGTATAATTGAAATAATTATAAATATGCTTAACAATTTTGCTTTTATACTATAACGTTTCCAATTCAAAAAATATCTAATTGTATTCGTAGCATTGTTAAAAAGTTTCATTATTTATAATTTCACCACTCTTCAGACAAATGAAAATAAATAGCAAGTCCAAAGTTTCTTTGAATGCTTTTCCTTAGACAAGGCGAGGTGATATATTACCCTCATGGTGCCCCTCATTAGGTGAATTTGTCAATAGCATGATGGATGGAATAATTGAACATAGGCTCACAAATGGACTTTTATTCATTTAATTGTGTCTCATTATTTTAACTTAATACATACATTATATTCCATTATTTTACTGTCAATCAACCGTACAACTTAAAATTATTTTCAAAAAAGTTACGAATATAAAAAGGTAACAATGTAACTTTTTATATTCGTAACTTTTTTCATTTCTTACTTTTTTTCTTTTTTAATTGTAAAAAAGGTTTATTGGAAACTATTTAACTTTTTTACTTCTTTCAAATTTATATTTTGGGGTTATATATAAGTTATAGAAAGCTTAATTCATCACGGTTTATCATAATCTATCAGATACCAATACTACTGTAGAAAAGGTGATATTAAAAGAGGAACAAAAGCAAAAATGCTAGTTACTTAACAAAAATTTCGTAACTAGCATTCTTATTTAGCTTATTAAAGATACTCATTTATCTCTTGCTGGGTTTACATCATCAAAACTTCCAATAACAAAATACGAAGCCTGAGCTTGCACAAGGAGCTTCTCATGCTCATCAAATATTTTGCATGCACACCTCATTATGTTTTCACCATTACTAACAACCTCACCTACTGCTGTAATTGTGCTTCCTGCATTTACATTTTTTATATAGCTAATACTTAAATCTGTAGTTACTATACGCTTTCCTAAAGTTGTACAAGAAACTCCCATTACAACATCTGCAATTGACGCCAAAGTTCCCCCGTGTATATATCCATATATATTACAATGCCTATCAATAATTTTCATTTCGTATATAACTTTCCCATCTGTAACTTCAACAATTTGAGGATCAAGAAAATTTTCTAGTATAGATTTATTATAGTTTTCCTCTAAATAACTTTTTAACCAAACAAGATGTTCTTTTGACATAATAACTCCTCCTTCACTTCCACGCATTGCCCAAGATATCTTTTTAATAACCTTTAAAGCAATTACTAGTTTTACCTTTGTTTTACGCAAATATATATTATTTTAACTCAATCTTGTATTACGTATAAGATTATAGATATCCCACTAAGACCTTGATTTATACATATAGCTAGCCAAAATGAATAACATACTTTTGTTCCAAAAATTTATGAAAATATATTTATGATTTCTAGTGAAAGTACTAACTTAAATTCTTAGCAACTTTGTAAATATGTTCATCTAATAAATCTAATTTTTAATTTATACTTTGCAATAAATACTATGCTAGAAAGCAGAAACATTTTTATGCAGCAGGCATTGAAAATGACCTGTTAAAAGCTCTTAATTGTAGGTTGTTACATTAATGCTTGCTCCCAATTTCATTGTGACAAGCATTAATGGTGCAACCTGCAATTTAGCACTTTCATCGAAATTTTCATAGTCCTGTGAAATAACAATGTTTCTCCTTTCGGTGAATTATTGCATAAGTCTACGTCATATATTATTTATCTATATTATAGCAAACAAATTAAATATATCCTAACTTACAACTAATTCTTAGAATTGAAATATAATCTACTTCATATTAATTGTGAAACAAAATATATACATATTTTTATATACCGTCTAAACAATCTTAATTTATAAAGTTTTACCTTAAACTATCATTTGATAAAACCAAATAATTTGATAAAGAATACCTTGTATTATTTAGCTTACACAAAAATCCAAGTTGAATATAATTTGGATTCTTATTGATTTTTATAGAAATATTATATAAAATGAATTAGTAGACTAATTGATAACAATATTCAATTAAGAATCAAGAGGTGAATGATTTGAATATAGGAAAAAACAAACTACTTTTTATATATAGTTTAATATCATTAATTAATTTTACTTTAAATGCTAAAGCTTTTGCTTCAGTAAAAAACAGTATAAGCGAAGACGCTCCTTTATACACTATCATAAATTTTGCTAGCTATATTTATAATAATTACAAAACTTTTATATTCATTATTTTAGGTATTATTTGTATATCATTATTAGATGCTTTTTACTGCCTTGTCGTAAAAGCAAGAGAACAGTCAAAATATCTTAAAGACTTAGATTTAGAACGCGAAAAATATTTTATAGTTGTTGAACAATTAAATGATATTATCTTTGATTTTGACATAACTGAGAAAAAAATCTTAAGTTCCTCTAAGTTTGAAGAAACCTTTGGATGGACATTAAATATTCAAGATTATAATAAAAGTTTTTTAAATGAATTGAAAATACATCCTGATGATAAGATATTAATTAATAAAATCACCGATGACATGAAAGCTTTAAACAAACAGTCCATTATAAAACAAATCCGACTAATGAAGAGCAATGGTGACTATCTTTGGTGTGAGTTAAAACTAAACTATATACAAAGAGATAGTAAGATTGTCAGAGTAATAGGTAAAATTACTGATATTGACCATATTGTAAAAGAACATTCTATGCTAAAGCTAAGATCTGAATATGATCAGCTCACACAAATATATAATAAATCTACATTCTATGAAAAAGTTAAAAATTATATCATAGATAACAAAAATGATAACTGCATGCTGATTTTTATAGATTTAGATAATTTTAAAGCTATAAATGATAATTTAGGACATATGGTTGGTGATGAAGTTCTAAAGGATACTGCAAATAAAATTTGTGACGTCTTTAACGGTACAGATGTTATTATTTCACGATTTGGTGGAGATGAATTTTGTGTATTTAAACCAAGTCATTCTATTTCATTTATAAAAGATAAAATTAGTATTTTATGCAATAACCTTAATGCTACATATATTGGCAATAATACTGAGATAACTGTATCTGCAAGCATCGGTGTTGCCTTTTACCCTAAACATGGAGATACTTTAGAATCTTTAATTCATAAATCAGATATAGCATTATACAGTTCTAAAGAAAATGGAAAAAATCAATTTACCATATACAGCAAAAGGCTTGAAATTGAATGTTGAATTAAATTACCATATACAACAATAAGCTTGAAATTGAATGTTGAGTTAAACCAAAAATTAAGAAATCCTCAAAATTACTATCGAGGATTTCTTAATTTTTAGGTTGAAATAGCAAATATTTCAATTCAGCATTCCATTGGTAAAGTTCTAGATTTTCTTTTTCCGATATGCATCCTTGTATCTATCTCTTCATGTCGTATAAACATGATTAATTATAATCTAAAAAAATAAGTCCTAGATAAACTAGAACTTACTTTTCAACTTGGTGACTCCTAGGGGAATCGAACCCCTGTTACCACCGTGAAAGGGTGGTGTCTTAACCGCTTGACCAAGGAGCCATATTAAGTTTCATTTAAATGGAGCTGGCAATAGGAATCGAACCTACAACCTGCTGATTACAAGTCAGCTGCTCTACCGTTGAGCCATGCCAG